>WOUX01000308.1 GCA_009773075.1 bacterium
AAAAAATTGGCCGAAGAATCTCGGAATCCTTTCCGAGAAAATCTCCTGGAGAGAAAACCCAAACATTTTTGATTGGAACTGTTTCCCCGTAACAAGAGCAATAAGGCCTTTGAAATTCCTGACTTCGTGCTCCAGATAGGCTGCTCTCTGAGAAGTTCTGATGAAAAAATAGCTATAGAGTCCCGCGAGAAAGGCGATACTGGCCAAGACTGCGGCCACAACCCGTGGCCTGATAAATATTTTGAGATCAACGGCAACCATGAAAACGAGAAGGGCGGGCAAAAGGGTGATCATGGTCAGATGATTGCCAAAACTGAGGGCATAAAAAAAGAGAAATAGATAGAAATAATTATCTTTTCTGGTTTTATGCCACTGGATCAACACAAAGAAGACCAAGGCTACAAGCAAGCTGTTCAGGGTGTACACTTCTGCCACGATGGACTGGGACCAATAGGTCAAAGTAAAAGCAAACAAGAGAGTAGAATAGAAAGAAGCCATTCTGCTCTTAGAAATCTCCTTCAGCAGAGTGTAAAGAAAAAAGAGGGTCAGCACCGAAAAAACAGCAGACATCAGGTTCACTCTGTAAGCAATGGACCTGAGGGGAATTTGGATAAAGAGTTTATTGAGCAAAATATAGAGAGGATATCCGGTCGCATGGGGAATTCCCAGGACCTTGCCCATGAATTGCCATTTTGCCGTATCTCCTGTGTTGCCAAGACCGGGCAGCAAAGTCTTCAAATACAGAGAAAAAGGAAGGAGGATGATGAAGGCATTCAGAAGCGTGTCCTTGTGCTTGAGGGTGAAGAGGGAAAGTCTTTCGGCCGCATGCGCCAAAAACTTTTTGAGTTCCATGCTTTGAAGCCGCCATTATATCACCGGTTAGTAATATTTATCCATCATCCGGTACTGGATGGCTTCGGTGCCGACTTGGCAAAATTTCTTGATTTCCTTTGTCCCCATCTGGGCATTGGCATAAATTTTCTTTCCCCGGAACACATCCTCGCACTGTTTTGTTGCCTTTTTGCCATATCACCCTACTGACTAGAAAACTACTCTCCCCTGCCTATCCTCAGGCACTAAATACCCTGGGAGACCACCTTAGAAAAAGGAGGCTCGATCTGAAACTCCTCCAGAAGGAGGTTGCTGAAAGGATCGGGGTGAATAAGATCACTGTCCAATTTTGGGAAAATAATCGGGTAAGAGCGTCGCTTTCCCTAATCCCTAATATCATCAATTCTTGGAGTATATACCCTTTAAAACCACATCTGATAGCTTAGGAGAACAGATTGTTACTTTTAGAAAGCGTCATGGTTTAAGCCAGAAGAAGCTAGCCCAATTATTAATTATTGATCCAACCACTATAGGCAGCTGGGAGAGAGGTGAACACTGTCCCCAGAATAAGCTTTTGGATAAATTGATCTCATTCCTCATTTCTTTTCCTTCATCCGCTTCAGGGTCTGAAAAATAGCCCAAACCACAGCCTCTATGACATCTGCTCCATCATCAGGCCGAGAGGATAAAGTCCTTTTAGAGTCGAGCAATAATCTATAAACCTAATACACCAGGCAACTTAGCAAATAGTCTTGTTTCTTCAATGCGCTGAAGACCGCAGATATACCGCGTTAGTCTTTCTATTCCTATCCCGAATCCTGCCGAAGGGAACAGCCCTTTTTCAGCAAATTGAAGGTATATCTCGTAAGCCTTTAAATCTATTCCTTTTTGCTCGATTCTCCTCTTTATTTTTTCATATTGATACTCTCTTTCTCCACCCGAGAGAGCTTCTCCATAACCTTCGGGATAAATCAAATCCATATCCACAAGAATTCCTGGCCAATCCGAGTATTCCCGATCATAAAACTCCCTGCTCTCTATAGGAAAGTCGAGAAGCCATACTGGTTCTAACGAGTCTTTCGAGAGCTCGGTTTCATAGTCTGAGCCGTAGGTTGCCACCGCTTCTTGGTGAGTAATCTTGTTGAAAGGAATTCTTGGAATTTTTAAATCTCTCTTGAAAAACTCCAGGTCCGATTCAAAATCGGGCTTTATTTTCTCAAAGATATAAACCAGGAGCGCTTCACAAAGTTCCATTACATTCTTCCTGATTGCTTCTTTCATTTCTAGATCTAACTGGACAAACTCAATTAAATGCTTTCCACTCGTTTGTCAAGAGAAATCTGTTTATGGAAAATCATACTTTTGGTGATTTGATATTTAAAACCATAGCATTCAATTTCACCTCTAATCCGGTAGTCAGTTAAAGGGTCCGTGATAGGGGAAATAATTACCGGCAAAATTTCCACAAATCCCTTCTCTCTCAAAAAATAACGGGAAAGATGGATTACTTCACTTTGAATCTTAACTGCCCTTTTTCAAGTAAATGCTGTACTGTCTACGGGGTATGCTATCCATTTTATGAGATCGGTACTGCTTTTCAAAAAAAGAGCTTAACGCCTCCGTAAGCAGAAAAACCAGGAGTTCCATAGCCAATGATCATTTCGTATTTTTCATTGAGGATATTATCGAAGCGGCTGAAGATCTGGATATGAGAGCTCAGATCGAAAGATGCAGAAGCATTAAAGAGAGTATAGCCGGGTAAAGTAACTTGAGGATATGGCCGGGTAGAAAAGTCTACATCATCTCTTTTTCCAATGTAACTAAAGGAAAGATTGATAGACCATTTTTTGAGAAAACCATAATTAAGGTTTGCCGTTAATTTATCCTTTGGCCTTCTTAAAAGAGAAGTATCTTTATCCTTATCTTTTGCTTCTAATCTGGTATAGAAAGCCCTAAAGAGAAATTCATTTGTAGGCCTATATTCAACAGAAATTTCAATTCCTTTGGATTCAGCTTGGCCAATATTTATGTACCCCTGCATAAAATCGAAATTAATAAGGTTTTGGAAAGTGTTACAAAAATAAGTTGCACCCAGCATCAATTTCCCTTGAAAAATTTGTTGTTCGATTCCCAAATCCCAGCCAATGCTTTTTTCACGTTTAAGATTTTTGTTGCCTATGGGAC
>WOUX01000309.1 GCA_009773075.1 bacterium
GCCCCTGCATGGCGCTTAATGTCCGGCGTACTCCATCGGGTTGATCTGCTCGCCCTCTAACTGCCCAATCCTTTTCAGGAAGGGGGCCGAAATCGAGGGTTTTCAACTCCAGAGGTTCTGCCATCTGTCCCAATAGGCCGTCGGTCATTACAATCACCGGATTTCGGTATTTATCCGCAAGATAGAATGCAAGCTGAACAAAGTTGTAGGTCTCCTGAACAGAGGCCGGGGTCAAGACGATGTTCTTGTACCCTCCGTTACCCCCGCCCCATGTGGCTGATAAATAGTCCATCTGACCATGCCTTGTAGTGCCCGCTCCGGGTCCTCCCCTTTGGACCAGAGATATAACGCCCGGCAGCTCACCGTTTACAAGATGAGACATCCCCTCCTGCATCAAGCCCCAACCGGGGCCTGAGGTAGAGGTCATAGCTCTTGCCCCTGTCGCCGCAGCACCAAAGAGTATATTTATGGAGCCGGGTTATGGGATATCCTATGTAAGCCTCACATCCCCCATTAAGGGCACCCCAACCAATAGCCTCATTGCCTATAACAAACAACCGTTCTCCCATCATTACCTCCTGCATTAAAACGGAATTGCTCAAATATGCTCTGGTTTATCTTCTTCAACATGCCATTATTCGTAACCACTCCGAATCACTGACCACTGACCACCAATTTAAACCTCAACATACTTATAAACCTCTACGGCATGGTGAGGACACATAAAACTACATATCTTGCACGCAGTGCAGTCTTCGGTGTTGACAAAACAAGAGAGTCGATACCCTTGTGGTGTAAACTTATCTTCAGGCAGGACTATACATTTCTTGGGACAAAAATCTGCACAATATCCGCATCCATGACAATACATCTCATCTATAACTATCTCACCCTTTGCCATCTTTTCCCTCCCTCGTTTCAAATAACTCCTTGAAAGTAACCCTCGAACTTGTCCAAGCTGCTGCTTTAATTCGTGGGCTTTAATTGTTCCTTTAATCTAGTTCAATATATGATCTACTATCACATCAATTGAGGTTCCGGGGCCGAAATTCCCTGTTACCCCTATGTCTTCTAAAAAGGCTTTGTCTTTAACAGGTATAGTACCACCAGCTACGATACGTACACTGCCGACTTTTCTCTCCCTCAGTAAACTTATCTCCTTCGGAAAAAGTATTCTATGGTATCCACAATGGGTGCTGAGACCAATTACATCAACATCCTCCTGGATGGCTGTATCAACAATCATCTCAGGGGTTAAACAATACCCCATGTAAATTACTTCTGCCCCTGCATCCCTGAGGGCCTTAGATACAACCTCGGCACCCCTCCTATGTATATCTATACCCAGTATCCCCATTAAAACTCTTGTCTTCTTCTTTGACCCCTCCATTACCATCTATTAACCTCCAACTCTCATCTTAATAATTTAAAAAAACCGGTCTCTCTATCATATTAAACGGATCATAACCGAATCCCATGGCTTCCCGTATTACTCCCAATGCCTCACCATACGTAGCATCGGCCTTGAAAGCCTCCATTAGAGGCAAGATTAAATTCTCATCCCTCTTAACACTCGCCCGCAAATTCATTAATGCCCCTTTAACCCTGTCTATATCCCTATCTTCTTTAAACCTCCTGCACTCATCCAATATCCTGGCAACGTTCCCCTCCTGCTCCTCATATTCGTAAAGCCTTATCGGTATCTCTTCTTCAGCCAGGTTTTGAAATGCATTAACACACACTTTGATAACCTCTTTGTTGTCAATCTCTTTTTGACGTTCTAAGACAGCCTCTCTTACCTGTTCCTGTATCCACCCTTTCTTGATTGCAGCAGTAAAACCGCCCATGTCCTCTATCTTTTTCATCAGCTTGGTTGCCTCTTCTTCAAGTTTATTGGTCAACCACTCCACGTAGTATGAACCACCCAAGGGGTCAGCAACCAGTGGGATATTGGCCTCATGGGCAATTATATTGTTAATTCCCATATTGATTATCTCTGCATCTTTGGAAGGGAGTGCTATGGGCTCATCGAATCCTTTAAGCTCCAGAGCCTGCACACCTCCAAAAACGCTGGCCATAGATTCAATAGTAAGCCTGATGATATTAAAAATCGGCTGCTGTGCAATCATGGAATCGCCGGCGCAGTTGATGCTGCATGGGGCGGTCATGGATTTGGGGTCCTTAGCATTATATCTTTCCTTGGCGATCTTTGCCCATATTCTCCTTGCTGCTCTAAGCTTGCAAACCGTCTCAAAGAAGTCTATCTCCCCGCTGAATTGAAGGGGTATCCTATGGCCAATCTCTTCAAAGGGTATCCCCCGTTCCATCACGGCGTCTATATGTTCTAAACGCTCTGACAGGACAAATGCCAATTCCTGAACTACGTCTATCCCGGTCTCCCGCATATCATATCCACACGGAGCTATAGGATGAAAGTTCGGGGTATGTTTGGCAGAAAATTCCAGAGAATCGATAGTCAGCTTCCATGCGAGTTCAAAGGGCTGCCATGTACATATATCACACGCATAAGTATGT
>WOUX01000310.1 GCA_009773075.1 bacterium
CAGGACCGCAAGTCCATCAAGATTGATCTGAAAATCGAAAAATAACCCCTCGCATAACCAACCCATCATATCTTATATGCCTTTTCCCTTGACACAAAATTAGCTTTATCCTATACTGCCCCAGAAATAAAGAGTAACTTTCTTTTATTAATGTGGAGTGTGAGGTAGATAATCTATGACCATTTTCTCCAAGAAGCAGATAGAGGTCAAGCAGATGATCGATACGTATCTGGATAAGGTCGATTCCTGCATACGGCAGTTTCGCGATTCCATGATGAGATTTCTGGTCAATGGGTGTACCCGGGAATTCATATGGGATGTGGAAAAGGCACACAAGTTCGAGTCTGAGGCAGATGATTTGCGACGCAAAATCCAGATGACCCTCTATGGGAAGGCTCTTCTTCCTGATTCCCGAGGTGATCTGCTGACGCTACTGGAATTTTACGACCGGATCCCCAGCGCGGCGGAAGATGCCCTATTCTTGACCAGGATATTATGCCTGGATATACCGGATGACCTGCTCGAAGACCTGGAGAAGCTGGTGGAGATAAATGTAGAAGCCTACCGTCTGATCCGGGAATGCATGAATACCCTGTTCGAAAATCCACATGAGACCCTCTACCAGACACGAGGCGTCGATGCCAAAGAAAGTGAATCCGACAGACTGGAACGCTCTATTATCGAGCGGGTCTTCAAGTCGGACATGGCTACAGGCAAAATGATGCTGCTAAAAGAACTCGTCCAAACCATCGGCCAGATCTCTAACCGGGCGGAGAATACCGCCGACCGTATTAGTATCGTGGCTATCAAAAGACAGATTTAGAGATCATGTGGCAGATTGTCTCAGCCGTCTTCCTGGGGTGGTCCTTAGGAGCCAACCATACAGCCAACGTATTCGGCACAGCGGTAGCTTCCCGTATGATCCGCTTCTGGACTGCTGCCATTGTATGTGCGGTCTTCGTCCTGCTGGGAGCTCTTCTGCAGGGTCAGGCAGGGATGGCTACCTACAGGGCAATGGCCGGGGTCTCTCTCAATGCGGCATTCCTTGTTGCCCTTTGTTCAGCCCTCACGATCACCCTGATGACCTACCTTAAATTTCCTGTCTCGGTTTCCCAGGCTGTTGTTGGTTCACTGGTGTCCATTGGGCTTTTGGAGGGCAACTTCCATTGGGAGGTTCTGGTGAAGGTGGTGATCTGCTGGGTGGGAACACCGTTAGGAGGGATGATCTTTGCCATCATCCTTTATTTCCTGGTGGGTAAATTTATGAATGGGTTGAGCCTCAATCTCTTCCAGCACGACAGATACCTGCGCTGGTGTCTCATGGTCGTAGGCGGGTATGGCGCATACGCCCTGGGGGCAAATAATGTGGCCAATGTAACAGGAACATTCACCGGTCCCGGAATGCTTACACCGTTTCAGGCTTGTCTAATCGGTGGGCTCAGCATCGGGTTTGGCGTACTTACATACGGCAAAAAGGTAATAATGACGGTGGGCAAGGAGATAGTCAGACTGGATGGTTACACCGCCTTCATCGTTATTCTGGCCGAAGCAATCACTGTCCATATCTACGCCGGCATTGGGGTTCCTGTCTCTACCAGCCAGGCCGTAGTGGGTGGAGTAATGGGCATTGGATTGGTTAAGGGTGTCAGTACAGTCAACCTAAAGAGGCTTTACCAGGTCTTCTACGCATGGGTGGGGACTCCTGCCATTTCCTTTTTCCTTCTATATCTAATGTTCAGCCGTGTTTAGTATACGGTAAGCCTTCCAATTCATCCATGACGGCTTCGCAAAAAGTCCATCTGCGGCGTTCCGCTGCATCCTCAGTCATTGCAGCTTACATGTAAGTACGCCTCATTCCTTCGGATTTGCGCGCCTTGCATCTGGAGCTTTTTACTGTGCCGTCTGATGTTTGACTTTTTACGACTTCATCATCCATCTGAATTCCAAAAGACGACCCCATGACACAAGTTCCTGATGCATCAGAATCCCCAAAAGTATTTTAACTTGACACCAAAGAGGAATTATAGATAATCAGGAAAAGATGTAAGGTAATAGACTATTTAAAGGAGGCGCTTAAATGGCAAAGATTGATTTGATGGGGCTCCCCAAAAAAACTCTCGTCGATCTTTTAAAGACCTATTCTAAAAATTCAATGACTGTCGATGGGTTATGGTTCGTGAATGTGGAGGAGAAATTCGGGTTGGATACGGCAATAGAGATAGACACAAGAGTATGGGAGAGATATGGTGCGACAGAGGCGAGGAGGATAAAGAAGGCATTGAATATCACTGAGGGGGGTATTCCCGCCCTGGCAAAGGCACTCAATTTCCAGATATGGGTTCCGGGTATGGAGTACGAATTCCCTGAAGTTACGGAGAAGAGCCTGGTATTCAATGTAACTGATTGCACTGTCCAGAGGGCACGGATAAGGAATAACAGACCGGAGTTTAAATGCAAACCTGTTGGAGAAGCCCTATTTGCTCCTTTTGCAAAGACAATTGACCCTGGGCTAGAAATGGAGTGTTTAACGTGTCCCCCTGATGAGCATCCAGAGGATGTATGGTGCAGCTGGAAGTTCCGGCTCAAAGATGAACCTGCTACAGAAATTGAGGGGGATGCCAAAATTGATTACTTCGATCTTTCAGAAGGGACCCTCATAGAACTAATAAAGATGTATTCTAAGAATGTAATTACTATAGACGGTCTGTGGTTTATTAATATTGAGGAACGGTTTGACCTTGATACCGCGATAGATATAGATATAAAGGTATGGGAAAGATACGGTGTGACAGAGGCACGAAGGCTCAAGAGGGTACTGAATATTGACGAGGGGGGCGGCATCTCTGCCCTTGTAAAGGCACTCAATTTCCAGATATGGGTTCCAGGTATGGATTACGAGTTCCCTGAGATTACAGAGAAGAGTGTAGTATTCAATGTGACGGATTGTACTCCACAAAAGGCAAGGATAAGAGACAAGAGAGGGGAGTTTCCATGTAAACCGGTGGGGGTAGCCCTATTCAAAAAGTTTGCAGAAACAATAGACCCAAGACTGAACATGAAGTGTTTAGTATGTCCACCTGACAGTCATCCAGAGAATGTGTGGTGTAGCTGGGAGTTCCGTCTGGAAGAACATATATAGCTCACACTGAAATATTTCAGGACGGACTATATAGGACATTAATAGATTTTGAGAAATGTTGATGTTGACAAGACAGCAGCATTTTAACGAGATAACCTTTAGGAGGATTACTTATGGTTAACATTCAACCTATGAAAGTTTTTATGGAACCGAGATCAATTGCCATCATTGGCGTCAGCAGGGATACAGGGGAAGACTCCTTCAATATCCTTGAGAATATAATGAACCATGGGTATTCAGGAAAGGTTTATCCTGTAAATCCCTGCGTTGATCAGATTCTGGGAGTAAAAATCTATCCCAGCATAGCTGATATCTCTGAGGAAATTGACCTTGCCGTAATAGCCAGCCCCAGGGCTACGGTTCTTAACATAGTGAGAGAATGCGCTGAGAAGCAGGTAAAGGGAATAATTATAGTAGCTCAAGGCTTCGGTGACGGCGACGATGGCGGCAAAGCGCTACAGGCAGAAATGATAGAGATAGCAAGGGAATCTGGAGCAAGGATAATGGGTCCAAATAGCCTGGGAATAGCTAACTCCTCTTGTAATTTGAACACCTCTTTTGCCCCGGCGAAATTGGATAATGTCCCGGTAGGGATTATTTGTCAGAGTGGGCTTTTTTTTCCTGGTCCCCCAAGATTGGTATTGGCGGGAAAGGCTATCTATTGATGTCTGTGATGGATTGGAGTATTTCGAGACTGATCCTGACACCAAAATCATAGTTCTCTATATTGAAGGAATAGAACAGGGGAGAAGGTTCATTGAAGTAGCCGGCAGAGTCAGTAAGAGTAAGCCCATTCTTACTTTAAAGTCTGGAAGAAGCGAGTCTGGAAGGAAAGCAGCCCAATCCCATACTGGTTCATTGGCAGGCAATGATAAGATTTACGATGCTGCTTTTAAGCAATCCGGGGTAATTAGGACAACAGATATTGAGGAACTTGTCGATTTAACCAGAGCCTTCTCATCCCTGCCTCTTATAAAGGGGAGAAGGATTGGAATTATTTCTATGAGCGGGGCTGGCGGGGTTATAACCGCTGATGCTTGTCAGCGGCATAAACTTAAAGTGGCTGAATTATCACCGGAGACTCTCGTAGAGGTCAGGCGTCTCTTTCCCCCATGGCTGGCAATAAGCAATCCTTTTGATGCTTGGCCTGCCTTTCAGGTTTCAGGATACCCTTACGCAGAGGTGGTGAACAACGCATTAAAACTCATGCTGTCTGACGAAGGAGTAGACGGCGTCGTATTCATCTCTGGAATCTTTGGCAAAGAAGAGTTCTTCGATCCTTCACCGGCTATTATCCAGGCTGTTAATACATTTAAAGACAAACCGGTTGTATGCTGGCTATATGGGAATTATGCTGACACAGCAGCGAAGTTGGAGGAAAGTGGCAAGGTAGGCGTTTTTCCCAGTTGTGAACGAGCTGTGAATGCATTGGCTCGACTCCGAGAATATGCCGAGTTCCTGGAAGGGAATCCCTCTCTTCTTCGTTCGGATTTTCTCAGTGGGTCATAAACAGAGGAAAGACAGAATCAGGGGAAAGGATAAAGTATTTATAAAGGAGGTAGAAGACCATGACAGATAACAACGAAAACCCCTATTTTACCCGTTTAAAAAACATGGAAAAGACCACAAAGTGGTTGAAGGGACAGAGGGGCAAGAAGGTGGTAGAAGCATTGAAGAAGAATGGATTTGAGTCTCAATATATTAGTGATGGGAAGACTGCCTGTGATAAAATCCTCAACCTGATCCCCAAAGATGCGAAAGTAGGGGTAGGGGGTTCTATGACTATGAGGCAGCTTGGTGTTCTGGATGAGTTGGAGAAGAAGGGTAATGTGATCTACGACCACTGGAAACCCGGATTATCCCCTGAAGATGTCTTGAAGATAAGAAGGGCACACTTAACCTGTGATGTCTTTCTGACCAGTGCCAATGCCGTTACCATGGAAGGTATGCTGGTAAGTACAGATGGGGCAGGAAACCGGGTGGGGGCTATGATGTTTGGCCCTGGAAGGGTAATAGTTGTGGCCGGAGTCAATAAAGTTGTGAATGATCTGCATAGCGCCTTCAGGCGAATTAAAGAGGTTGCTACCCCTCAAGTGGTTAAAGATATGGGTTTAGAGATTCCCTGTGCTGTTACCGGCTTTTGCAGTGATTGCAACTCTCCTATGAGGGCATGCAGGGCAACGGTTATTTTAGAGAGAAAACCCTTCTTTTCTGATATTCATGTCCTGATAGTAGGTGAGGATTTGGGATTTTAGGTGATTGATAGAGGAATCAAGCGGATTTTGATCATTCGAACAGGGGCAGTAGGAGATTTCATATTTACCCTGCCGTCCATCAGTGCCATACGCAAGCACTTCCCAGATGCCTATATAGAA
>WOUX01000311.1 GCA_009773075.1 bacterium
ATGTTGGTCAATATATCCAGCATTCTCTTCGTACCTTCACGGCAGGGGGTGCACTTTCCGCACGATTCATCCTGGACGAAATCCATGAAGAAACGTGCCATATCCACGGCGCACTTGTCCTCGTTCATGACGATCATACCGCCGGAACCCATGATGGCGCCAAGTTCCGCGACGCGCTCAAAATCAATGGGAGTATTCAAATGCTCGGCAGGAATACAACCGCCGGATGGTCCTCCAAGCTGCGCGGCCTTGAATTTCTTGCCTTTGGGGATTCCACCGCCGATGTCAAAGACGATCTGTCCTAGAGTGGTCCCCATGGGAACTTCGACCAGGCCGACATTGTTCACGTCTCCGGTGAGGGCGAACACCTTGGTTCCCTTGCTCCGCTCCGTTCCTATTGAGCTGTACCAGGATGCGCCGTTTAGAATAATCTGACCGATGTTGGCAAACGTCTCCACGTTGTTCAGAACGGAAGGTTTTCCCCAGAGACCGGAGATTGCGGGGAAGGGAGGTCTTGGCCTCGGCATACCGCGTTTACCCTCGATGGATGTCATCAACGCCGTCTCTTCACCGCACACAAAGGCGCCTGCGCCCTGATAAATCTCCAGGTCGAAATCGAGTCCCGTTCCCAGGATATCCTTACCAAGGAGACCGTATTCCTTTGCCTGGTTTATGGCAATCGTTAAACGGTGAATGGCGAGAGGGTATTCGGCGCGGCAGTAGATGTAACCCTGTTTGGTACCGATAGCCTTGGCTGCTATGACCATGCCTTCCAGCACCGCGTGAGGGTCCGCTTCCAGAACGCTCCTGTCCATAAAGGCACCGGGGTCACCCTCGTCGGCGTTGCACAGGACGTACTTTACATCGCCATGTGCCGTGGCGCAGAACTTCCATTTGAGACCGGTAGGAAATCCGGCGCCGCCGCGGCCTCGCAAACCTGAATCAAGAACCTCTTTGATAATCTGTTCAGGGGTCATTTCTGTGAGAGCCTTTGCCATCCCAGCATACCCGTCTCTGGCAATAGCCTCATCGATACTTTCCGGATCGATCCTGCCCCTGTTCCTCAACACTCTCAAATCCTGGAGAGCGAAAAAGGGTATCTCATGCATCTGAGGAATGACTTCCTGTGTGGCCGGCTCTTTGTAGAGAAGCCTCTCCAGAATTCTTCCTTTCACCAGATGCTCTTCTACCAATTCAGGCGTATCTTCTGGTTTGATTGACACATAAATGACGCCCTCAGGATACACCACCATTATGGGGCCAAGGGCACAGAATCCATTACAACCAGTTTCAACAACCCTAACTTCTTCCGAGAGTCCCCGTTTACCAATCTCTTCCTGCAAAGCCTGCTTTACTTTAAGGCTTCCGGAAGCGTGACAACCGGTTCCTCCGCAGATCAATAAATGCGAACGAAACACCTTCATGTGGATACCACCCTCCTTAACAAACATGGTCTGAACTTCCCCTAACAGGACGTGTCGTTTGAAGACCTGTCTCATCTTGTTTGCATCCATAGTGCCGTAAATGATCGGCTCCTGCCCGATTAATTCTACCGTAACCATGGGTTCTTTGCTGCACATTCCTGCACATCCGGATGTGGTTACCATAACGTCCGACACACCTGCTTCGGCGATTTCACTCATGAGAGAGTCCATTACCGATCTCGCCCCGGCGGCGATACCACACGTCCCCATATGCACAGTCACTTTTGCTCTCTGCCCGCCCTCTCTCAAAGCGGTCTCCGATTGCACCTTTTCCTTGATTTTTTTTAAATCCGCAATTGTTAATTTTGCCATAGCTATTTCCCTCATCCTTCGTTTTAACTGTACTGAGTAAGTACTTCTTTGACCTTAGCCGGTTTCAACCTTCCGTGGACGTTGTCGCCTACGAAGATCACAGGTCCCAATCCACAGGCGCCAACGCAGCGCACCGTCTCGAGGGTGAAGAGCCTGTCTGGTGTTGTATCGCCCTCTTCAACAGTAAGTTCTTTCATGACTTTCTCATAGATAGCCTTACCGCCGCGAACATAGCAGGCCGTGCCCAGACACACGCGAAGGGTGTATTTGCCGCGTGGTTTCATGGTAAAAAATGAATAAAATGTCACCACCCCGTAGACCCGACTCAGCGGCAGATTCAGTCCTTTGGCGATAATTCTCAGGATGGGTATTGGCAGGAATCCAAGCACCATCTGAGCCTCTTCCAAAATGGGAATCAATGACCCCGGCTTGTCTTTGGACTTATTAATAATTTCGTCCAACTTATTCATCTGTTCCGGTGTAAATTCCTTTGTTATGTCAATATCAGTGTCAGCCATTTTTGCTTTCATGCATTTATTCCTCCTAAACTATAGCTTAATTCACACTTCCGCTTTTATTTCCTTCAGGCCTTCCGCAATATGCTGCCTTATGAATAGCAGGATGTCCGGATGATTAATTGGTACATCTTCAATCTCTTTTTTGATGTCTCTTGTATCCAAAATGAATACCCCGTCATTGTGCTGGTGACGGTATACGAAATCGACGTCCGTATTGCCCGCAATCAGAGTAATCAGGGTACTTGCGATATCACCAAGGGGTTGTCGGTCAATGTGACTAAGTTCTTTCTGCGGCTTGAGCAAGCATCGGTAGTCCTAACCCGACGTTGCGGACCGTTTTCGTTGTATAGAACGGGTTGTTCACTTTTTCAAGGACATCTTGACTCATGCCAGATCCATCATCCTTAATTTCCACGGATAGTACATCTCTGGTAGTGTTCTCAATAATGGCGATGTGAACGGTTTTGGCACCGGCCCTGGTGGAGTTTTCCACTATATCCAGGATGTGCAGAGATAGCTCAAGCATGTCTCACCCCTGAATGAATCGTCCATCCCGATTCTCGAAGGCCATTTTTAGCTCTGAAACAGTTACCTTTTTCAGGAAGATATTCGTTCCTCCTTTCCCAATATCCTTAATAAAATGCGCGTCCGACGATTCAATGAAAGGGTACTCCGAAAGTTCGGGGTACCTCAACCGTGCCTCTTTTATTCCTGTTTTGTGAGTTACTTCAAGGGCATCGAACGGGATAAGAGAATCAATGAAACCCAACTGGCCTATGACGCTGAAGCTTTCACGATCAATATGGGAAGCAATAGCCAAACCACCCAACCTATGAATTTGATTGACAATTTCATGTAACTCAAACCTGGTCGCTCCGATGAGAAGCCTGTCATTGAAACCCTCGACTTCGTCCAAATCATTCACGATTGCCTGGCATCCGAATATTTCCTCCCTGTTTGTACCTGAGAGATTACTATAAACGATCTCCTGAAGGACTAACAGACGATCCAGGTTGTCAAAAAGAGCAAGCAGATGAACTTCTTCACTGCTTGTTATTTCCATACCCGGGAGTACTGTAATGGGTTTTCCTTCCGAGGCTCTCATTACGTATTGAATGTTCTCCGAAGAATTATGATCACAGACGGCGATGACATCCAGTTTTTCAGATACTGATTTCTCAACTACTGCTCTGGGATACATATCCAAATCCGCACAGGGGGAGAGGCATGTGTGCACATGAAGATCGCAACGAAAAACCCTGAGCATGTTGAATCTATGTCCGCACAAAGAAAAGCCCAATCATTATGGTATCTTACTTTGTTTAATTTGATAATTCCCTGTAGCCTGTTACAGGGTTTCCATATGTCATTCCTGGATACCCCGCAGCTTGCTGCGGGGAGTTTCAATTTTCGAGAATTAGCCGGTTTTATTAATCAATAAATTATATATCCTACCAGTGATCTCAAATCCAGGCATATCAGATACAAGTATGGGTATACCTTCTTTTATTGCCTTCTCAAGGGTGTCTTTTGACGGTTCACTGCCCTGAACGAGCACGATACCAGCGTGATCTTTAAGACTGGCGACGGCAACGATGTTCTGATGAACCTGGCGTGTGATCCATATATCGCCTTCCTTGCTGTTTGCCATAACGTCACTCAGCAGGTCGCCCGTGTATCCTCCCCGTACTTCTGTTTCCAGATTATCCTCGCCTGATCTGACCTTCAGGTTTAAGGCTTTTGCGATAGATTCAAGGTTCACTTTCCAGAGATTCCTTTCTCAGCTATTTGCACCGATATTTTCGAAGCTTCCTTTGCATATCGGCTTTTCGTCCACAATTACTTACTACAAACTTTTTCTATGCAGCCTCTTATACCTTGTGCATATAAACGCCCGGATATTTCAAAAAGAATGAACTTCGTAGTAAGAATAGGAATATTTGATTCCTGTGCCAACTCAAAGGCTTCCGGTGAAGGACTCTTTCCCCTGCCTATAATGACGGCTGCAATGTCCAGTACCTCTGCCGTCCTGACAACCTGGAGATTCGTCAGTCCAGTGATTAAGAGACTTCCCGATGTTGCAAAAGCTAAAACATCACTCAACAAGTCAGCAACAAATGCGTGGTTCACTTCTTTACTTAACTGTTCATGACCGACGAGAACCTCTGCGTCAAGTAGTTCTTTTATATCTTGGAGAGTCAATTTTATTCCCCCATTAATTAAGATATTTTGACAATAGTCGCTTATTGTAAAAATTATCCCTTTTTCCTTAACTTAATAATACAATCAGCATCAACGGCAAAACCCCGGATAATGTCTTCAGCCAAAGCCCGGCAGCTTGGTGCTCC
>WOUX01000312.1 GCA_009773075.1 bacterium
TAAAAAGGCTGTTATTCCCGGGAGTCTATGGCAAGAGCAAAGCGACATTTCATACCTCCTGCCGATCACTTCTTCCTGTTTGGTCCGCGCGGCACGGGCAAGGTCGTATAATCAAATGGGTGCGAACCCCATCCCGGAAGGTTGGCCAGCCTCCGGGTAGCGAGTCCTTGGTGGGTTGGTGGTAACATCAGGTTTTAAGCGTAGGACAGCGAGCAGATATGCCGTAAGCAGAGTTAAAAAGGGGAAGCTCTTAACTCACCCCTCTTCGGTTGATAGGTACAGTAGGGTTCTTCTCCCAGATAGTCTCCGGTAAACTCGTATGCTCTGGCCCTGCATCCCCCGCAAACCTGTCGATATTCACATATCCCGCATTTGCCGTTGTACTTATCAAAATCCCTCAGGGAGTGAAATATCTCTGAGTTTGTCCATATTTCCTTGAGGGTGGATTTTCGAATCTCCCCGCAGTTGAGTTCAAAATAGCCACAGGGCTGTACCTGCCCTGTATGGGATATGAAGCAGAAGGATACCCCACCGAGGCAACCCCTGGTTACCGCATCTAATCCATAGGTGTCAAATGTTATCTTCTTTCCTTCTTCTTTTGCCCTCTGTCGAAGGATACGATAGTAATGAGGAGCGCACGTAGCCTTTAGATGCAGAGATGTCTTTTCTCTCTGGTTGTAAAACCAGTGGAGGGTTTCTTCGTACTCTTCAGATGGTATCTCATTATCCTTTAATTCTTTTGCTCTACCAGTAGGGACTATCAGGAATATATGATGGGCCGCGGCTCCCAGTTCGATGGCTAAATCAAGGACGTTCGGAAGTTCCTTTATATTGGTACTGGTAACGGTGGTGTTTATCTGAAATTCCAGTCCTGTCTTCTTAGCGTATTCTATACCCCTCAGGGCGCCCTGAAACGCCCCCTCCACCTGACGGAAGTTATCATGGCTTTTCCCTGTTGCCCCGTCTAAACTGATACTGATTCTCTTGATTCCAGACCGCACCATCTTCCGGGCATTTTCTTCATCAATGAGGGTGCCGTTGGGGGCCATGACCATCCGAAGGCCTTTCTGAGTTCCATATTCAGCAATCTCAAATATGTCCTTCCTCATCATCGGTTCCCCGCCGGTAAGGATAATTACAGGGTTGCTGAACCCCACAATGTCATCGATGAGCCTGAGGCACTCTTCAGTTGAAAATTCACCGGGGTAAGGTCCCCTTTCAGCAGAGGCACGGCAATGTATACAGGACAGGTTACAACTCCTTGTAACCTCCCAGGCAATCATCTTTAGTTCAGAATTGTGAGATGTATCTTGAAAAGCTTTATTCATATTAAAATAAGTTTAGAAGCTGTGAAGTCGAAACTCCCTAACTCCTCAACTCTTTAACTTCCCCCCACCGAGTATCTTTGCCGCTTCTTTTGCAAAATAGGTGATGATTATATCTGCGCCAGCCCTTTTTATGCTTAAGAGGCATTCCATCATTACCTTTTCACCATCAAAGAAGCCCAGCTTATCGGCAGCCTTGACCATGGCATATTCACCGCTCACATTGAAGGCGGCCACCGGCAGGTCAAACTCTTCTTTTATTCTGCTTATGATGTCAAGATAGGCAATGGCAGGCTTCACCATTATAATATCAGCCCCTTCTTCCACATCAAGGCTTACTTCACGAATAGCCTCATTGGAGTTAGCAGGGTCCATCTGATAGGACTTTCGATCCCCAAACTGGGGTGAAGATCCTGCTGCCTCTCTGAAAGGGCCGTAAAAGCTGGATGCATACTTGGCAGCATAGGACATAATCGGGATGTTTTCATGAGCGTTTTCGTCCAGGTATTCCCTTATCTCTGCTACCCTGCCGTCCATCATGTCAGAAGGTGCCACCATGTCCGCTCCTGCCTCCACATGGGATAGAGCCATCCTGGCCAATAATTCCAGTGTGGAATCGTTATCCACATCTCCATCCTTAATTATGCCGCAGTGTCCGTGGCTGGTATATTCACAGAGGCATACATCGGTAATAACTATTATTTCAGGGACCTTATTCTTAATCTCTCTAATTGCTCTTTGGATGATCCCTTCTTTAGCATATGCTTCTGAACCTCTTTCGTCTTTCTTCTTAGGTATTCCGAATAGCAGTAGCCGGTATTCCCAGATTGTTGATCTCCTTTATCTCCCCTGTAAGGAGGTCTGTGGATAACTGAGATATACCAGGCATGGCTTGTATCGGTTTTTTGACACCTTTTCCGTGAGTGACAAATAGTGGGTATATGAAGTCATCGACGGAAAGGGTAGTCTCTCTTATCATGCTCCTTAATCGTTCATTTCTTCTTAATCTTCTTGGACGGTAATCTGGAAATAGCATAATTTACCTCCTGTTTGAGTTACTACTCAGGTTGTTTAGGCTGCAGACTGAAGGCTGTTAGTCATTTTTTCCCTACAGCCTATAGCCTAACTGCCTACAGGCTAACAGTCTACATGCTATCCACCTGAGCAGTGACTTATTTGATACCTATCTCTTCATCAGTCAAATAACAGGCCGGATCATGGGACCACAAATCTCCTGTTACCGCCTCTGCTCTGACACGGAAGTTCCCCCCACATATACCGAGCCATTTACATCTGGCACACCTTCCCTTGACATAGGGCTTCTTGTCTTTGAGTTTTGCCATTAGCTCGTTGGATGTATCGGACCATATTTCACTGAAAAGCCTTTCTCTAACATTGCCGAAGGAATAATGCCTCCAAAACTGGTCAGCATGGACAGAGCCGTCCCAGCTAACACAGCCTATACCATTGCCGGAGCTNNNTATCAACAGTGAGTACCTCTTTTGATATACCACGGTTATAAAGCTCCTTCGTCTTGTCTATTATCAAATCCACCACCCTTCTGGTTTCTTCATGGGAGAGGTCTTCTTTTACCAATTTGCTGCCTCTGCCGGCATATACCAGATGGTAGAAACAAACCCTGGGGATTTCTTCTTCTTCCAAAAGTTTGAATATCCCCGGGACGTCATGGACATTTCGCTTATTAAGAGTAAACCTGAGCCCTACTTTGATACCTGCCTCTTTGCAGTTTTTAATACCAGTGATAGCAGCGTTAAAGGCACCTTCTACCCCACGAAACCTATCGTTGGTTTCCATCATGCCGTCGAGGCTAACTCCCACATATGATAGACCGATGGATTGTAATATCTTTGCGACTTCCCCGGTTATAAGTGTTCCGTTGGTCGAAATGACTGCCCTCATTCCCTTTTCAGTGGCATGCCTTGCCAATTGAAAGATGTCCTTTCTCATAAGGGGTTCACCACCGGAAAACAGGATAACAGGGGCACCTAAATCTGCCAGGTCATCAATCAGTGCTATCCCCTCCTCTGTGCTCAACTCGCCATCATACTCTGAATCCTTTGAATGGGAATAGCAGTGTATGCATCTCAGATTACATCTCCGCCCTACGTTCCAGACTACTACGGGCTTCTTATCCTTTGAGAATTGTAAAAGGTGAGAAGGGAGTTTCCCTGATTCCCTGCCGTATCTCAAGGGATCAGAGGGTTCCACTGTTCCGCAGTATAGCTTTGATATCCCGATCATCTTTCAGTTCAAACTCCATAAATAATCAAGGCAAGGGCATTTCCAAAAAATAATCTGCAATTACCTCTGCCAGAGCAGGTATGGTATAGCTTTTAGGCATAATGTCCGTTTCTATCCCAAGTTTTTTAGCAGTTTCGGCAGTTATGGGGCCTATGGACGCAATAGTTATCCCTTTTATCAGTGATGGAAGCTCATCCCTGTCAAATATCTCAACGAAGTTTTTTACGGTTGAAGAGCTGGTAAAGGTGACAACATCAATTGTTCCTTCTTTGAGGAATCCCTTTATAGTTTCTTTATCTTTCAGTGGTTTAACATTCTTATAGGCAGGGACTACATCAATATTCCCCCCTGAATTACGGATTTCTTCTGGGAGCACCTCTCTCGCCTCCTCAGCACTTGGTAGGAGTATGTTCTTTCCCTTGATCCCTCTTTTTTTCAGGCCTTCGACGATGGCCTCAGCCTTGTATTCTTCCGGGACAAAGTCAATTCTAATTCCTGTTCTATCTATCTCTTCTGCAGTTCTAGGC
>WOUX01000007.1 GCA_009773075.1 bacterium
GGAGGCTCTCTCTACGGGATCAAGGCAAAGTTCCAGGGACAGCAAGGGGGGGAGGAACTAACTGATAGAGACGGAGACCCCGCTAGATACTCGTTATCTAGCCGAAACCCAGTTTTACGCAGCACTGCCCCTTCTTTCATCGAAAATCCAAAACCCCACTATCCAACTATAGCAAGGAGGAGAAAGATGGAAGGCGTTGTTTTACTTAGAGTAGAGGTTTTGGGAGATGGAGGAGTGGGTAAGATAGAAGTGAAAAGATCCTCTGGTTACAAGATACTAGACGAGTCTGCCTTAGGGGCTGTAAAAAATTGGAGGTTCTTGCCTGCCACATTGGATGGCATTAGTGTTAAGGCCTGGGCAAGCATTCCTGTAAGGTTTGAATTGGTAAAATGAGGGGGAAGATTAATAATACGGGGTGCCCTTCCCAACATCAACATGGAGTATCCACTAAATTATTAAAATCTCTTTTAATAACCTAACCACCTCAGCCCAGAAAGAGAAATCACACAACATCAGTTATTCAACATTCACATCAACTTTAAGATTCGCTAAATTATCAGAAAACAGGAGCAACGCAACATTTCAATTACAGCGCTAACATTAACTAGAACAGGAACATCGGAAGTGCACCCCTTATACTTGTACTTCCCACCTCTTTATTATGCTATTTTAGGATATCTATCCAGTCAGATCGCTTTCTTCCTAGAACTTTACGATTATTGGTTTTAGACAACTTTGCCTTTTTGCCAAACCGTACGAAGAGTTGCGCCAGGTTTTTTGAAAACGCAGGAAAGATCCTATTGTTTT
The DNA here is from genome assembly GCA_009773075.1 of bacterium. Classification (GTDB taxonomy): domain Bacteria; phylum Desulfobacterota; class UBA8473; order UBA8473; family UBA8473; genus UBA8473. The sequence continues at coordinate 808 of WOUX01000007.1, forward strand.
TTATTTCCTCTGCCATGTTTCATCCTTTTGTTTATCCTTGAATAATGTTACCTTCTTGACCTTTCTAAACTTAGCTTAGAAGGTTAGCAATTAGCATGCCAAAAATGATAGACCTATTTATAAAACCTTACCAGGCTTGATAGTACAAGCTTTAATGACATTATTGGTATATTTTTATTGTAGCTTAAGATTTTGAGATTGAGACAGTATTGTACCTATGCTTGATAGTAGCTGTTGAGATGCTGGTACTAAAGGATCAAAAACTGGGGCAAATTGACAAAATGGGATATTATGGCTCAATATGCCTGCTGTGAGAGAGCTGCTCTCAACCCTGGGGTTCAAATCTGTCTCGATATTTTAGGGACACCTACGTAATTGGTTCACACTGAAAAAACTCTCTTTTCCGCTCTCTGGTTCAGGTTTTTTGACCCATCTATGACTCGCTCCAGGCAGTTTACAGAGATCAGTGAACAGGGATCAGGAAGATTATTTTTTAGGATGAACTAATTGAGCCGGAAGGTAAGTATTTGCCCTTCAGACTAATTGGTAGGAAATTGAATATAATTGCTAAATGGAACTGTTTTCCATTAAAAAACCAAGAAAGGTCTCTATCAGAGGGGATTTTGTCCTTCCTTTATAAAATACAATATAGAAGTGTCTAATGAGTTCAAGACCCTGGATATTGACTTCTCGGAGCACCCCAAATCTCAATTCATCCTCCACTGCTCTCTTAGAAAGGATAGAGACACCAAGTCCAGCCTTGATCCCTTGTCTGATCGCTTCGGTACTCCCCATTTCAGCTATAACCTTTAGGGTGTTTAAATTAATCCCAATATCATGCAGGGCTTTTTCCATGGTTATACGGGTTCCTGAGCCTCTTTCTCTCGAAATGAAGGGTTGATCTTTAAGCTCTTCCGGCTTTATAGAGGTTCTTGGTTTCCATGGGTGGGAGGGAGGAACAACTAAGATTAGCTCATCCTTGATGAATTCACTGTACTGAAGTCTTCTATCTTGAATCTTTGCCCCCACAATACCCATCTCGATTCTGTTATTAAGCACCTGGTCTATAATCTCTTTTGTATCTCCAATCCTTAAACATATAGAAATATTTGGATAATGATCCTTAAATTTGCCGAGTAAATGGGGTAAGACATATTCTCCGGGTATATTGCTTCCCCCGATAGTAATCTCACCGGCCATTTTACCTGAAAAATTTTCTATGACTTGTTTTGCCTCAACCCTTAGTTCCAATATCTTCTTAGCATACCTGTATAAGATCTCTCCGGCTTTGGTGGGGATAACCTCTCTTCCCATCCTATCTAAAAGTCTGGCACCCAGATGATCCTCCAGAGATTTAATATGCTCGCTGATTGTAGGTTGAGATAAGTATATTGCTTCGCCTGTCTTTGAAAAGCTACCCAGTTCAACAACCTTACAGAATATTTCCAATTGTCTTAAATCCATTCTCTTATTGTAATCTCTAATTACGTAGGGTGTACGCCCCACGTGGCTTTTACACAAACAGCCACCTATACTAACCCAGCCCCTCTTTCTAATGCCTGCTTGTTGATTGGTATCAGGGATTCTTTTCCCTCTTCCCTCAATTTCCTCTCCAATTCTGTTTCGATTTCTTCCAAAGGGAGTATCCCTGTGGCCTTGGAAACAGCCCCAAGGAGAATCAGATTGGAGACCTGATTAGAACCCAAGTCTACAGCAATATCGCTGGCAGGTATTTTAAATACCTTTAAGTCTTTCCTCTTTATTTCCCTCTTTACTACAGAACTGTCGAGGAATAGCATCCCATTTGGTGCAACCTTCTCTTCAAACATATCCAATGAAAAGAGACTCATCACTACTACTATTTCTGGCCTTGAAATGATAGGGGAATTGATCTCTTTCTGAGAAAGAATAACTGTACAGTCTACCTCACCACCTCGCATTGCTGCAGAATAAGAAGGGAACCATGTTACAAACTTGAAACTGTTCATGCCTGCCTGGGCTAACAATAACCCAGCAGTCAGTACCCCCTGACCTCCCAACCCCCCTAATTTTACCACTCTCTTGGTGGTTTGAGTTACTTCCATATGTTATCCTCTCCATACCTTTTTGTAGTGAGACTTTTGTAAAACTATTTATGTTTTGAAAAAGTATTACTAAGAGCAAATTGCATAGATGGGTCAAAAGTGCCGTGACTAAATGATTCTCTCAACATTTTTAAATTCACCCAAAGGATACTCTGGTATCATGTCTTCTGCTATCCGCTTCATAGCTTCACTAGCGGTTAACTTCCAGGAACCGGGACAGGCAGAGAGAAACTCCACGATACTATATCCAACACCATCTATTTGTTTCTGAAAGGCGTTCTTTAGTGCCTTTTTTGCTCGATTATAGTTGGCTGGGGTGTTAACAGCGCAACGGGCAGAATAGGCAACCCCCTTTAGATTAGACAAAAACTCTGCAATATGTATTGGGAAACCCGCAGTTTTTGGGTCCCGACCATCAGGGGTAGTTGTTGTTTTTTGCCCCAGTAGGGTTGTCGGGGCCAATTGACCGCCAGTTGTTCCATAGTTGGCGTTGTTCAAGAAGATAGTGGTGATCTTTTCAAAACGATTTATTGCATTTATTATACATCCCATCCCTATAGCTGCTAGGTCTCCATCGCCCTGTATAGTAAATACTATTGGTTTCCCAAAGTGAGCATGTTTTATCCCGGTAGCGACGGCAGGAGACCTTCCGTGGGCGCTATCTATGAAGTCAAGATCGAAATACTGAGTGGTAATGAACGTGCAGCCTACCGAAGAAACACCTATGGTATCACCTTCGATCCCCATCTCTTCTATAACCTCAGCAATAAGAGAGGTTATAATCCCGTAGTGACAACCTGGACAGTACATTAATGGGAGGGCTTTTTTTAGCCTGGGTCTGCCATATACCTTGATTTTCCCCCTTTCCTCTTCCTTCATATTAGTTTCTTCACCTCCTCAATAACCCTGTCAGGGAATATCATGCCTCCTGGCCCTGGTAGGTGACGCGCCGTTCCACCAAGGAAATAGACCTCACTCTTTCCTTCCGTGGCACATCGGACATCCTCTATCATCTGTTCCAAGCCGTCTTCCACAACCAGAAACTTTTTTCCATGAGTTAAATCCCTTATGGGTTTATAGGGAAAAGGCCAGAGGGTTATAGGGCGAATCAGCCCTACTTTGAAACCCTCTGAACGCGCTATATCAACAGCCTCCTTGGATATTCGAGCGGAAGAGCCATAAGCCACCAGGATAAAATTGGCATCTTCAGTCATGTAATTTTCGTATCTGACCTCATTGGCTTCAATCTCGTGAAACTTATCTCCTAGTACCTTTAGCCCATCTCTGGTTGGTCTTGTAAGTAAATTAGAACAAGATATAAAATCCCGTCTTCCCCCTTTATGGGCTTTGCCTTTTAGCGCCCAGTCTTTTTCAGGGAGGGGGTCAAACTCAAGGGTTCTTAACTCTATGGATTCTGCCATTTCAGCTATTATACCATCAGAAAGAGCCAATACCAGATTCCTGTATTTATCTGCTAAGTAAAAAGCCAACTGAATGAAGTCAAAACACTCTTGAACAGAGGCCGGGGCAAGGACAATATTCCTGTACCCGCCATGCCCCCCTCCTTTGGTAACCTGCAGATAGTCCATCTGGGCTGTCTGGGTGGTTCCCATCCCTGGGCCACCTCGCTGAACATTGACTACGACGCACGGCAACTCAGCCATTGCAATGTGAGAGATACCTTCCTGCATTAAACTGAATCCAACACTGGCTGTGGAGGTCATTGCCCTTACTCCAGCAGCAGCAGCACCGTATACCATATTTATTGAAGCAGTTTCGCTTTCCGATTGAACGAAAACACCTCCCATTTTGGGGAACTCTCTGGCAAAGAACTCTGTACATTGGTTCTGAGGTGTAATGGGATAGCCAAAAAAGTGCCTACAGCCCGCATAGATGGCTCCATGTCCTATGGCTTCATTCCCGGTGGTCAAAATTCGTTTAATCATAATGGATTGACCCCTTCCTTAATAAGTTGATAGTATAGAAATTTCTTGTTTAGGCAAAAGGAATTAAGGTAACTGTTTCATAAAACATTCTGATTCCTCGGGGTAAAATTAGAGGTAAGTATGCAGTAATCAAGTTTTGAGGTTTAAAACCAGACAGACAGGTAACATCAGCGGTTTATGGTTAATACCATGGGGTTTACTGTCTGTTAAGAGATAAATTTATACACTTCAATTGCGCTCTCTGGGCACATTTTGCCACAGATGGCACATGCTGTACAATCTTCTTCATTTGCAAAGATCGGCAATTGGTATCCCTGGGCGCTAAATTTATCTCCTATAGTGACACAGTCTTTAGGGCAGAACTCTACGCAATATCCACATCCTTTGCAAAATTGTTCGCTTATAACTATTTCTCCTTTACTTTTTGCCATGACTTTGACTCCTTGTTAATTTTTAAAAGTTCTCATACATATCTGCATAAATTTTATAGTTGAAAGGGGTGTTAAAATCAAGTTTTTTTTAATCCAGACCAAAAATCCTTGACACAATTGGTTTAATGTGTTAGAAGACACTAAATATTAGAAAGATTCAATCTGTTGTCCCGCTTGGATCCAAATATTTGGACTGAGACGGAAGGAACTTAGATAGGGTCGATAAATGGGATAGTTGATCAGGGAAACTCTTCCTAGGTCTATTCAAATAGCCCATTAATTAGAAAGCCTTCTGGACTGGTTCAGAAGGCTTTTTTTTTAAATCAAATTTTTCAAGAAGAACCTTAAAGGCTTGTCTGGAGGGATTGTAATACTGGTCAATGGTCAACATGTCCGCTCGCCTTCAGAGAGTAATATTTCTATAAAAGATGACGATCAGATATCTATTTTAAGGGTTATTGCTGGAGGTTGAGGCTAAATAAGGTTTCTATTATTCATTCAAATGAGGGGGTACAGATGGGAAAGATAACGATCTTAGACTTACAGAAGATGAAGGATGAGGGAGAAAAGATAACGATGCTTACTGCTTATGATTACCCTACTGCCAGGATTCTCGATGCCTGTGGGGTGGATATCTTATTGGTTGGTGACTCAGTTGGCAATGTTATCCTGGGACATGCCAATACCCTGCCGGTATCTATCGGGGATATGATTCACCACACCAAGGCAGTTGCAAGGGCTTGTAAGAATGCGCTTGTTGTCATAGATATGCCGTTTATGTCATATCAGACGAGCATAGAGGATGCTAAGAGGAACGCGGGGAGGATGATAAAGGAGAGTGGGGCTGAGGCTGTAAAACTTGAGGGTGGAGTTAATATGGAAGGCACTATCAAGGCTATTACAGATATAGACATACCTGTAATGGCTCATATTGGTCTAACACCCCAATCAGTACATAAAATGGGCGGTTACCGAGTCCAGGGAAGGGAAGACAAGCAAAGAGAAAAACTGTTGACCGATGCGCTGGCAGTTGAAAGGGCAGGGGCTTTCTCGGTGGTTTTGGAGGCAATCCCCGGTAAACTAGCAAAGGAAGTTACCAAAAAGCTAAAAATCCCCACCATAGGTATAGGAGCAGGTGTAAACTGTGATGGGCAGGTATTGGTAATCAACGATTTACTGGGGTTGTCTGGAGAATTTCGACCTAAGTTTGTAAAGAAATATGTAAATCTGGAGGAGGTGATCTCAAAGGCTGTCAAAGAGTATATCTCGGAGGTAAAGAGTGAAGCCTTTCCCAATGATGAACATAGCTTCCAGTGATCTGAGAATCTCCATTCGACGACTGGCATAACTTTTTTCAATCAGCCTGACAGATACAAGGTAAAAGTATAAAGGGGGATTTCAGAATTACCTTATAGAGAGTTGCACTAAACATGAAGATAATAAACAGTATCAAAGAGATGCAGAAGTTTTCAGAGGGCTCCCGTTTGAAGGATAAGATAATTGCCCTGGTTCCAACTATGGGCTTTCTCCACCAGGGTCATCTCGAACTTATGGAAGAGGGGAAGAAAAGGGCTGATATTTTAATAATCAGTATATTCGTTAATCCTACTCAATTCGGTGTAGGAGAAGACCTTGAAAAATATCCCAGGGATATGAAGAGAGATAAGGATTTAGCAGAAGGAGTAGGTGTTGATATTATTTTCGCTCCCTCTGCTTCCGAGATGTATCCCAAAGGCTATCAGACCTATGTCAATGTAGAAGATGTGACCAGGAATCTGTGCGGTGTTTCCAGACCTACCCATTTCAGAGGTGTAACAACGGTAGTCGCAAAGTTGTTCAATATTGTTAAGCCGCATATCGCCATTTTTGGAGAGAAGGATTTTCAGCAGTTAGTTACCATCAGGCAGATGGTAAAAGACCTGAATTTTGATATAGAGATCGTGGGAATTCCTACTGTTCGAGAGAAGGATGGTCTGGCGATGAGCTCTAGAAATGCTTACCTTACCCCGGAAGAGCGTAAAGCTGCACTGAGTTTGAATCAAGCAATATCTGAGGCGAGGAACTTATTCAAATCAGGTGAAAGAAGATCCGAAAGTATTCTTCGAGAGGTTAAGAAAAGAATTGAATCAGAGAGTTTAACTGACATCGATTATGTTAAAATATGTGACTCTCAAACATTGGAGTACATTAAAGAAATCGATAGAGATGCAGTGTTGGCAATGGCAGTAAAGGTTGGCAGGACAAGACTTATTGATAATTGTACTTTTGAAAGAGGAGAATGAAAAATCTCGTAAAGGAGGGAGAGGTGACGTGCAGAGAATCATGCTGAAATCCAAAATACACAGGACGACGGTTACAGACGCTAATCTGGATTATGAAGGAAGTATTACTATTGATGAACTCCTGATGGAAGATGCAGGCATAATCCCCTACGAAGCGGTTCATATCTATAATATCTCCAATGGGGAGAGATTTGAAACATATGCCATTAAAGGGGAGGCTAACTCTGGCACCATTTGCCTCAATGGGGCTGCTGCCCATAAGGTCAGTGTTGGTGACTTAATAATAATTGCCAATTATGCGAACTACGAGGAGGAGGAGGCAAGAAACCACAAACCTAAACTTATATATGTTGATCTAAATAATAGGAGGATAGAAAAGAAACCCTCATATATCCAGTCACTTTAAATTTTCTCCTTTCATTTCTGGCAGTATTTGGTATTGGATACTAGAGAAAGGAGATATCTCACCCATATTGAGCCTTCTGATGGAGGCTGCTTAAATTTGAATTGAATATACTTGACCAGCAATAAAGGGTGTGTTAAAGTTTATCTCTCAAAGGGCTATTGCCCAAATCCTTTTTACTTAAGCATTAATAGGTATCTCTTTGTGTTTTACCCATTTTTATTTATTAATTAACGGTGGTATACATACGGGAGATATAAAAATGAAATGTCCTAAATGTGGATTTACCAGTTTTGACTATCTTGATAACTGCAAAAGGTGTGGCAAGGAATTATTCGAGATAAAGAAAAATCTTAATATTTTATCTGTTGTACCTAGAACCGGGAGTAGAAATCAATTTCAAACTAAATTGAATGCCGGTGTTCCAGAGGTGCAAGAGATGATAGATACTATGGATTCTTTCATTCAACCAACTGCAGAGGCTTTGAGAGAAGAACCTATAATAGAGGCGATAGACCATGAGATAGAAGATCAAGAGGAGATGGTATTGGATGATTTGCCGGAGATAGGAGTGGAAGACAAAGAAGATGAAAAGAGCCATATGGGTTTTGACCTTGAGGGCATTTCAGAAAAACCATTCTCTATGGAAGATGGTTTGGAAGAGGAGACCGCGGAGAAGGAAGAAGCAGATGCAGAGATTGTGCTACCAGAGATTAGTGTGGGTGATGAAACCTTAGAGGGACCCTTAAAACTTGAATTAGAAGACCCCAGTGTTGTTCCAGAGCTTACGTTGGAAGAGGAAGATGCAGGCACAGAAATAGCACTACCTGAGGTTAGTACAGGCGATGAGATATTGATAGGGTTAGAGGATGGTGAGTTTGTGGAAGCCGCTCGATCAGAGGAAGATATTGAGCTATCTCCCTTAGAGATTGAATCTCCGACAGAAGTATTATCTTTTCCAGAACAGCAAGAAGAGGATATTGAAACTATCCACTTAGACCCTACTAATATAGAGGTTATAGAATTTGAGGAAGAAGAACCTTCATCTAAATGAAGAGTCAAAATGATAGATATGGAATTCAGCACTGTAGAATATCATCCTCCTGAAAACGACCAGCTGATGAGTCCAAAAGAATGCCCGAAGCCCAGTCTTATTGAGGTAGCTGACCTGAATAAGAGAGCAGGTTTTTGGATAAGGGCACTGGCCTTCTCTATAGACAATATGATACTACATGTTATATATGCGGTCTTCTTTATTGCAGGTGGTCTGGCTGTATATTTAGCCTCAGATACTCAAGATTGGCTTATGATTTTGGACCGAGCATTAATGCTTACTATACCATATAATATAGTTATGCTGGCAATTACAATAGGCTATTTTACATACCTCCATGGTTCTACAGGGCAGACCATAGGTAAAATGGTTTGCCGGCTAAAGGTTATCCAGGAAAATGGTGAGCCATTAAGCTATGGCAAATCGTTTTTAAGATGGGTTGGGTACTTAGTATCTGCTGTTGTGCTCAATATAGGTTTTCTGTGGGTAGCCTTCGATAAGAATAAGCAGGGATGGCATGATAAGATAGCAGGAACCTATGTAATAGAGTTGGCAAACGAAAAGACTTGACAAGTTTTTTGTGTTCTAATATATATCATTGAGGGTAAAGAAGACTGTAGAATTTATCATAATGCCGAGATAGCTCAGTCGGTAGAGCAGAGGACTGAAAATCCTCGTGTCCCCAGTTCGATTCTGGGTCTCGGCACCACGAATATCAAGGGTTAGCCGATTGCGGTTAGCCCTTTTTTGTGCCTGTGTTTTTCTGCCGTGCTTTTACCTAATTTTTGCATTCTAATAGTATCATACCTGGTTCTTAGTTCACCAATACTTTCATCTAACCTAAGCCCATAAAAATCAGAACCGTATTTTAAAATATCACAAAAAATGTATATTCCATAGTTAAGAGCAACAATGACCGATAGCATAGACGTTTGAGGTTGATTCAATGTAATAGGCCCTTCAGGCATGGGCATAAAATCTACTAAATCAGAAATATGAGCTGGCTCACAAGCAAGTCGATAAATTCTACTGTAAATTCTCTCTAACCCACTATCCTTAGCTAATTGTTGAATTGTTTTCTCTTTGAAATCTTCCCATTCAGTTGTTTTATCGTTGGTCAATGAGCCAAGGGGTTCCTTATAGCTTTGGAGGTATTTCTCATGATCTGGATCTTCTGGATTATCTTTAAAAAAAATGGACAATTTTTTTCTAATTCCTTCTGCTAATACGAGCTTAGCTCTGGTATCATCAGGGTCCTTTATTATCCAATGAAGATAAATAAAACTCTCAATCAATGTTTTTAAATGGTGGTGTGTTTCTGCTTTTCCCCTCGTCTCCTCAAGCTCCTTTGTCTTCTGATGGTCTTTTCGTAAAGAGTCAACAGACTTTATTACCTCATCAGGGTCAGCTTCTATCTTAGCCTTCAGCCAGTACGTTTTGCCATCCCATGTCTCTTTCACTATCTCTGTCCTTACTATCCCCGCTGTCAGGGTTATAATCTGGTCCTTTGTCAGATTAAAATCCCTTACCTCACTCGCCTGGTAGGTATACTAATGGAACTATGGCCTGCAAGCTATACTAAGTTAACAATACCCGATTTTTGGGTCAAAAAGACTGCTCCACAGAACGGAAAAGGGAATTTTTCAGAGCGGACTAAATAGACTATTTTACCACTATGAAAACAGAATATTTCTATTTGTGGGTGACAGGATGATTTGTTTTGCCAAACGCTTATTTTGGCTATTGGCATCTCTTTGCTTTTATGCTATTTTGGTAGTTAAAAAAGAGGAAAGGGGGTTACAATTAAATGCTGCAAGAATTTTCATTAGACAATAAGGTAGCAATCGTTACAGGTGGAGGCAAAGGAATAGGGCGGGCTATAGCTTTAGGGTTGGCAAAGGCTGGGGCAGATGTAGTGGTATGTAGCCGGAATCTTCCTGATCTGGAAGGGGTTTCTGGGGAGATAAAAAAGATGGGGAGAGACTCCCTTGCCATAGTGGCAGATGTGACAAAAAAGGAGGATATTGAAAACCTCGTAACAAAAACCAAAGAGAAGTTTGGAAGGATCAATATACTCGTAAACAACGCTGCCACCAGTTATTTGAGACCACTGATGGAGCTTCGTGAAGAGGGCTGGGATAAGGTATTCAATACCAATCTCAAGGCTGTCTTTATCTTAAGCAGGGAGGCAGCCAAGGTAATGAAGGAACAAGGAGGTGGAAGGATTATAAACATAACAACGGTTGGGGCAGAAAAGGCTGAGAACGGCATGGGGGCATACAGTACCAGTAAGGCAGGGCTTAAGATGCTTACCAAATCTATGGCACTGGAATGGGCACCGTTCAAGATTAATGTAAACGCGGTTGGACCCGGTTTAACAAAAACTGATTTTAGCAAACCCTTATGGAGTAATCCAGATATAGCAAAGGTAATATCGGGAAGCATCCCACTCGGTCGTATTGCTGAACCTGAAGATATTGTGGGAACTGTAGTCTTTCTAGCCTCTGACGCCTCCTCATATATTACGGCTCAATCGATTTATGTGAATGGCGGGGCCTGGGCTTAAATAAAAAAGCAGAAAAAGAACTTGTTGAACTTTCTGGAAACTTAAGAAAAATTGCCCTATGACCGACAGTAAGTTTGATAAACCACCTCCTAAAGAACTGAAAGAACAGCTATATCTGTCAAAAAAAAATTAGAGGATACGTCCATTGAAGATGAGAAACTGTGTAAGACCTGGGGCACCAGATGGGAGATTGCTTAGACAACACCTTCCAATAATTTAAGTATTGCTTAGACAACACCTTCCAATAATTTAAGTTCTCTCAATTTTCCCAATGTCTGCAAACCGGTAGAGACATCCCAACCTCTGATATGATAGTATTCATCCTTCATCTTATCGAATCCTTTTCTATCTAGCACCATACCCTTTCTGGAAAAGGGTTTGCCGTCTTCTCCGGGAAGCAAGCAGTCTTCATTCAAAAAATCACCCTTCAGGGGTATGTCGAAATTGAAATCCTCCAGGGTATCGTCTTCCCTCCCTTTATGACCTTCTCTGATAAGGATAGCCCTCTGAAGATTGAATATCCGCTCTCCAATCCCGTAAAGTCCCTCTTCGTCTATCTCCTTTCCTGTAACGGCCGAGTAAACCTTGCTCTCAAGGGTAGGATCCCCTACATGATCCTCTGTAATCCCTGTATGCATAATTGGCCAAATAAAATCACAGAGTATCAAACTCTCCTTTGCATACTGGCGATCCTGAATCTTAGCGGCGGCAAGGGCCTTCCCTTCATACGTAGAGAAATCGGCAGCAATCTTACTCCCCCAAAAGCGGTCTGCAATGACTCTGAAAACCTGGGAAGTAATGTAATTATTGTCATGCCCCGCAGCCTGAGCAGCCCACAGCATCCCCAGAATACTTATTTCGTGGAGTTGTTGTATGGGAAGCCTCGGCTCCATGGCATAGAATAGTGCTGTAGTGATAAACATCCTTGCCCCATAAACAGGATTATACCCTGTTCTTGTAATATAGTCTTTGATAAGATTCTTTGCGGAGGGTCCCAATGCCCCGGCTGCCCTGTGGGTTCCGTTAGCAAGGAGATCACCAAACCCGTCTCTTCGAGATATGTCTCTAATAAGCTTCTCAACAAATTCAAGGCTCCCTATCTTGGAAAGGGGAAGGGCTGTCTGTTTCTCATTTAAGACATTGGCATTATAACACCTACTCAACCACATGATCATAGTTTCGACAGGATGGGTATCGAGGCCGTAATTGTCGCAGAGCTTAGTGGCTTCAAATGGAACCTCGTTATCCTCTCCGTAATAACGTTGCGCCCGGGTCTGATAAAAGAGGGCAGCCTGGCACATAAACTTACCCTTTCTGCCGCTCTTCCCGTGGAAAGTACTCCGAATACACTCATGGGTACAGCCGTAACATGAGTCTTTCTTGATCTTATCCGAAGCAAAAACAGTTGGAAGTGACAGCGTCATACCTCTGGTAAGCTCAGAAACCCTTTTTTTCAGCTCTTTTGCCCTTTCTGGTGAGGCAACATCGACCTTGCCTTTTCCATAGACAGCTATAGCCTTAAGGTTTTTTGATCCCATTACTGCCCCTAAGCCGCTCCCGCCTGTAGCATCATTGTCTGCCAGGAGTATGGCAAAGGTCACCCTGTTTTCACCAGCCGGGCCTATGGAAACTATCCTGAAGGAATTACCCAACTCCTTCTTTAAAGCCTCCCTAGTATCTATAGCACCCTTGGTCCAAAAGCAACTTGCATCCCTTATCTCTACAACATCGTTGTTAATGTAGAGATATATGGGTCTATCTGCCTTACCATGAACCACAAGGGCATCGTAACCAGCGAACTTGAGGTACACACCCCAGGAACCACCCAGGTTGCAATAGGAAAACCGGTTATGCAATGGTGATTTGGCACAAACCTGCCATCTGGCGCCAGCAAATCCAGGAATACCACAAAGGGGGCCTGTTAGAAAGATCATACGATTTTCAGGATGAAAGGCGTCTGCTTCAGGAGGCACCTCATCCCAATAGATTTTACACCCAATCCCCCTTCCACCTATAAAAAGATCAGCATACTCCATAGTTGGTGTCTTATATATTTTCCTTGCTGAAAGATCTATTCTTAGAATGCTGCCTGTATAGCCTTTTAATTTAGACATAATATATAGCCTCCTTATATGAAGGAAACAAGATACTATCAAAATTTTCGCTGGAGAGAAAGAGAAAGTTTTGAACTCGTTCCAGACCTTTCCCAATTTCCCAAAAAACACCTACAATAGAAAATAAATTTAGCTTGACCTTTGCCGCTCTGCTGGGTAATCTAAAGTATCGAAAGGTAGTTGCCCCTCACTGGATACCAGAGGAAGAGCATTTTTCATGAAAAGCTCCACCTTTTAACTATACTTTTTTAACCTTCAAGTTATAGAAAGGACATTTCGATGAGCAATCAATCTAAGAAAATCACGGCAAAAAAGATCAAAGAAGCCTATCGGGAAGCAGTCACTGATTTCACTACTCCTTCAGGTATTCCGGTCAAAGAGGTATATACCCCGAATGACATCTCACAAATCGACTTCGACGAGGATATCGGTCTACCCGGTCAATATCCCTTCACGCGAGGTCATCATCAGAAAATGTACAGGGGTAAACTCTGGAACATCCGGCAGATCATCGGGTTATCAACACCAAAAAGGCAGAATGAGAGGCTCAAGTTTGTACTATCGCACGGGGCAAATGCCGTGGACTGTGAAATGGACACTCCAACATGGTATGGTATCGAGCCTGACCAGCCCTATGCTGAAGGTCAATTTGGGGTTTGCGGTGTAGCTTTGCATAATTTGAGGGATGTTGAGGTCATGACTGAGGATCTGCCGATGGACGCGTTAAGCATGTGCTGGAATTATCCTCTGCCCGCGCTGTCTCAGGCTTATATACTGACAGCTAAGAGGCGGGGCTATGATATCAGCGACCTCAGAGTAGTTCATTCGGCACTATACCTTCATCTTTTTGTTTACACACCGAGTTGGCCCGAAGTTTTATATGTCGATGGTCGATTTTCTACACTGGCAAGATGGGGCAATGATTTTTGTGAGTATATACTGAGGAATTTGCCAAAGTGGAACATATGGTACGCTGACGGAGCTGCCTTCTGCGAGTCAGGCGCAAACGCAGTTCAGGAAATTGCGTTCATAATCGCCTGTCGAGATGAACTGATTCGGGAGATGCTGAAAAGAGGTGTTGACATAAACGCCATAGGTCGTGGTTTGAGCCCAGTTGTCGCTCTGGACCGGGATTTCTTCGAACATATAGCCAAACTGAGGGCTGCCCGGAGAATTTGGGCGCGGACCATGAAGGAAAAGTGGGGTGCCACAGACCCCAAGGCTATGTGTCTGCGAGCGCATGGGGTTGTTGTGGGCACGGTCTGCACCCGTCAACAACCACTGGTTAATATCGCGCGCGGGGGTATCGCTGGTCTGGCCGGTATTCTTGGCGGTTGCATGGGACTCCAAGTCGCCTGTTACGATGAAACATGGTCCACTCCGACGGAGGAGGCAGAAAGGGTGGCGATAAGAACCCAGCAGGTGTTACGCTACGAGTCAGGAGTTACCAGTGTCGCCGACCCTCTGGCAGGTTCTTATTATGTAGAATGGTTGACCTCGAAACTGGAAGAAGAGATTCAAGCTATGGTTGACAAAATTGAAGGGATGGGCGGCTGGATGGCGGCGCTCCAGAATGGCTGGGTTCATGAAGAAGTAAAGAAGGGGCTATTGGATATTCAGAGAAAGATCGATAACGGAGAGAGAACCGTCGTAGGTGTAAATCGTTTCCAGATACCTCCTGAAGAAGACTTCAAACCGAAGCTGTATGCTCCGGATACTTCAGATGTCGATCAATATCTGGATGACTATCGGAATTTTAAGGAAACGAGGAATTACAAAAACCTCAAGGAGAAAATCAAGAACCTACAAAAGGCAGCTTCCGATCCCGGTACAAATCTCGTTCCATATGTATTCGAGGCACTGGAAGCCGACGCTACTTTTGCAGAGATAATCGGTGTTATGAGGATGAATGACGGGTTAGATTATGATCGGGAAGGGGAAAGGGAGTTCCCTTTTCCAGACAACTAAAGAAAATTAATTGACTTTTTTCACCAAGTACATTAAATACATAAATTATCGGTTATGAACAGACAAAACTTTTAGGAGACTTTATGACTATGCCCGGGGAAGACAGCAAAAGATACCAACATTTTTTAAAAGAATTAACTGAGCACTTTGAGGATAAAGAGAGCCCAGATATAGTTGAATCGGTTGGTGATAGAATTAAAAAGATAAGAGAAACAGAAGGAATTTCCCTTGAAGAACTTTCAACCAAGACAGGCTTCCCTGTTGATTTGCTATCACAAATTGAAAACCAAACTGTCTCCCCGCAGATTGGAACGATCATAAAACTTGCTAAATCCCTAAAAACAGTCTTTGGGACACTCACTGCAGAAGAAGGAGAAAAAACCTATTCTATAGTACGTCATGGTGAAAGGAAGGTAGTCTCCAGATCGGCATCACAAAAAGGACACAATTATACCTATATGTCCCTTGCCTCTGATGTAAAAGGCAGACATATGGAATCCTTCATTGTAAAGCTGGAACCAGAAATACCAGATCAAGAATTATCGGCACATGATGGAGAGGAGTTTATATTCGTTATTGATGGAGAAATGAAGGCACGAGTGGGGGAAAAAATGGAAATCTTATCTACAGGAGATA
>WOUX01000008.1 GCA_009773075.1 bacterium
TCCCATTGGGTATAAGTTCCTAACCCGATAGGTACACCTGTGACTACTATCTCGAATATCCCTCCAAGGGAATCTCCCCCGGCTTTTGCCTCATCTATCTTAACTTTCATCTCTCTTTCGGCATTATCATCAATACATCTCAGATCCGAAACCTCAGCCCTTCTGTATACATCCTCAGGGGTTAGATTTTGGACACCGATTCTTATCCCTCCTATTTCAGTTACATGGCTGATTACCTTAATGCCAAATTCCTTAAGAAGACATTTTGCTACAGCCCCTACAGCAACTCGACATGCAGTTTCCCTTGCGCTTGCCCGTTCAAGAATGTTTCTGATATCTCTTTGGTTGTATTTGATTGCACCGGCAAGATCAGCATGCCCTGGTCTAGGCCTGTTAAGACGAATCCCCTTCCCTTCATATTGAGGGGATATAGACATCTCTGCCTTCCATTTTTCCCACTCTCTGTTCTGTATCACCAGAGTTATTGGGGCTCCTATAGTTTTGCCCCATCGAACTCCAGAGGTTATCTTGCCCATGTCTTTTTCTATCCCCATCCGCTGCCCCCGACCGTAACCTATCTGCCTCCGGGCAAGATCAATATTTATATCATCTTCTCTGACACTCAAACCAGCGGGTATGCCTTCAAGAATAGCTGTCAGAGAGCTTCCATGTGATTCACCTGCTGTAAGATACCTTATCATAATGGTCACCTGGAGCAGGGATCAGGTCTTAATATTAAATTTCAAGACCTGACCCCATAAGTCCAATAAGTCCTATATAAGTCCTGATCTTTTTAGCTAACGGGTTTTTACTTCATAATAGTGGGGGTGATAAATATCAGAAGTTCAGTTACCTCGTCCTTTTTGTATTTGCTCTTAAACAGCCACCCAAGGATGGGGATCTTAGAAAAGAAAGGTACACCGCTTACCGCATCAGTCTGGATCGTTTCATAAATTCCACCGATTACGGTAGTCTCTCCGTCTTTTACAATAACCTCTGTTTTTGCGCTCCTGGTATCTATGCCCGGTTGTCCACCATATCCTGTCTGGGCAGATCTCTGATCTTTCTTTGCCTCGACCTTCATTATAATACTTCTATCCGGTGTAATCTGAGGGGTAACTTTCAGTAATAGGACTGCAGGCTTGAAGGTTGTAGATGGTGTCCCTTCTTTAGTCATTTCGACATAAGGAATTTGCACCCCCTGCTCTATCGTCGCCTCTTTATTATTCATGGTAACGATACTTGGTCTTGATATAATCTTTATCTTTTCGTCCTTTTCCATGGCTGTTAGCTTTAAATCCAGTATTGCTGAAGAATTTATAAAGGCGGCGCCCAATCCTCCATGGATTAAACTGGAGGGGAGATTTATAGCATAATTACTACCTGCTGTCCCTGAAACGGTATAGGTGCCCGATGAAACACCTCTTGAATATGTTCCGCCCCATTGGATACCAAGTTCTCTTGTAAATGTTGGATTGCTCTGTACTATCCGTGCCTCGATCTGTACCTGGCGAGGTGGAGTATCCAGATCCCCTATTATCTTTTTTGCTTCCCTTACAACCCCTTTAATGTCGGCGATCAGTATAGAATTTGTCCTTTCATCAGGAGAGCCTTTCCCCCTTTTAGATAGAGTTTCCTTTATCTGAGGCCAAATGTCTTTAGCTGATGCATAGTTTACAAGGATTTTCTCTGTAACTAATTCTTCAACCTCTTCTGTTCCTTTCTTTTTTGCTAACATAGCCTGTTCTTCCTTCATGAGTTTTTCAGAAGGGACAATCCTGATAATATTTCCTTCCCTGATCATTCCCAGGTTATTGGTGTTTAGGATGACATCCAGAGCTTGATCCCACGGGACATCAACCATTCTGATTGTGACTTTGCCTTTAACATCGTCTCCGAAAACTATATTCAGGTTGCTAACCTCAGCTATTAAACGAAAGAGATTCTTTATGTCCGCATCCTTAAAGTCCATTGAGACCCTCTTGCCAGTATATTTTCCCCTCAAACCTTCTTCCACAGGGGCTAACCCCACAGTAGAATTCATCTTTTCAGCTTTTTTTGTCTGAACCGCCTCTTCAGAGTTCTGGGTTCTTTCTGCCCTCATAGCTGCTTCAACCTCTGCCCTTGGTACAGCAGATAGAGGCGGAGGTGAAACGATCTCTTTATGTAGTACCTCCTGGGGCTGATTGAAGTTGAGATATATTTTGTTTTTCTCTTGAATAATATGATATGGCACCATAGTTCTCAATTTTATATCAATCTGAACGGCCTTTTTGCCTGAAATTATGGTTTGATAAGGGTTAATCAGTTCTACCGCACTGTTGGTTTCTTTAATGTTCATGCCTTCCTGGAGTTTTTTGGGGATATCCATTCCAACCAATTCCAAAACCAATCTATCCTTGGATACCCTGGAAAGATCATATTTAGCCTCACGGGATGTGGATACTATAATCTGAGATTTTTCTGCTGTCTGCCTGAAATCTATACCTTCAACTGTTCCCTCTTCTTTAACTTGTGTTTTATCAGCAGAGATTACTTCTGGCTTAATAGGTTCTGGTTGGGCATAAAGGACTCTGGGAGAGCATGCAAAAGTCAAGAGAGTGAATACTGCCAGGAAGAAAAACATGAGCCTTCTTGTCCGCTTGTTGCAAACAACATCCCCTGGATACTTCATTGTGTTTCTCCTCCTTCAGCATTATGGAGTTTAAGAGAAGCCGTTCTGGTTTTAATCTTACCAGAATTATTACGGTACACTTCTTCTATTATTACCCTGTCCTTTAGTATATTTATAACCCTTCCATTATTTTCACCTATAAGGGTTCCTTTCTTCAGTACATATCCTCTGCCTTCGGGGTCCTCAACCATAGCCATGTTCTTATCATTCCTCCAGATAATTCCGATGAGCTTTAACTGGCTAAAGTTATATCTCTGCAGTGGGACGAGCCGTTCACCTCTTATCTTGCCTTTACCCGCTGTAGCTTTGGAAATAAACGGTTTAAAAGGGTCCCTTTTGCCCATAGGGTTGTAGCTGTACTTGACCCCTGTATTATTAATCCCCTCTTTTTTCTCAGGGGTTGCTTTTTGAGATTCATTGATGGCTCTATTTCTACCAGTATTTTTTGGAAGGGAATCAGTTGATTCAGGTGTAGCCTCTGAGTTTATTAAAATAAATGAAAAAAACAGAACAGCGGAAAGGAGTAATATATGAGTCTTAGAGTGACTACTTCCCTTTGGTCTTCTTAGTCTCACTTTTATCTTCTTTCTCAAGAAATCTAAAGGTTGTTGCCAGACAAGAGGTGGTCAATGAATCCTCTGTATCAGAAATCTTTGTTATGCTTACGTTTAGGTTTGTAATATTTACTATGCGGGTTAGTTTACTTACCCTGTTGAAGAAGGTAACAATATCGTGAAATTTCCCTAACACCTTAATGTCAACAGGGATTTCGGCATAAAAATCTCGTTTAACCTCTGGCATTGGCTTGAAGAGCAAAAAATCAAGCCCTGCCTCCCTTCCCAACTTGGATATGTTGTATAGCAGAGCAGGGACTTCTTTTTTGTTGGGGAGCTGGACTAATGCTATAGTAAAATCCTCATTCAATTTTGCCACTTCTTTCTTAAATTGTGGCAGTTTTCTAGCAATAGTCTGTTTTTTTATCAAATCTGATTGCAACTGGTCCAATTTAGATTGAAGCTGGCTTATCTCTGTCTGCTTGGGCATATAAAAAAGGTAGTAGTAACCACCGGATATCAAAAGCAAGATACCTATAAGTATCATTATCCTTTTTGGAGTAGGTAATTTTGCTATTTTATCCAGTACTTCAGCCACTTCAATTACTCACTTATTTTCAGGTAGTAATACCCGGCATGTGATATCGAACTTTTTAAGTCTCAAACCTTCCTGTATTTCTTGCTGTGATTGAATAAGCTCAATATCTGAGAAATAGGTTGACCTTTCCATGTTCCTCATAAAGCTGGCAATCGTTTCATTATCCAGTGCTATACCACTCAGGGTTAATTTTAAATCGATTTCTTGCAATGAGGTAATCCATAATTTGCCTGGGGTGTTTTTACTGAGTTCGTCCAGCATGTGTACCGGGCCGGTCTTTTTACGATTCAACATGTCAATGACCTTAATCTTCTCCTGCAGTTCTTTCTTTCTTTTTTTATATTCTTCGACATCCCCCACTACTTTATTTAAGCGAGTGATCTCATCTTCGGTACTTTTAATCTCAGAGTTTAGCGTATTGATTTTCCTGGATGCATTAATCTGAATATAACCAAGAACAAGTACCAACAGGACCAAAGAGAGTATACCTATGGATATTGATTGCCTTGCACCTTCTTTCTTTCTATCTTCCCTTACCGGTAATAGATTTATCCTTATCATTTGTCCCCAGTCCGTCTTAATGCCAAACCTACACCCACAGCCATCAGCGGAGCGATGTATTCAAGGTATTCCGGGTCAAATGCCTTTTCACCACAATCAATGCCTGCAAAGGGGTTTAGTACCTCTACAGGAATATCTGATACCCTATCCTCTATAAGCCTTTTTAATTCAATGCTCTTTGAGCATCCTCCGCTCAGGTATATTTTATTGATGTGTTCATCTGTAAAGGTTGCCCAGAAGAAGTCCATAGATCTTTGAATCTCTGTAGCCAATGAGAGGGATACCTCCTTAACAATATCTTCTATCTCACTATAGTCGATCTCCTTGACCTGTCCACCTATCTTCAGAGTCTCCGCTTCCTCGTAGCTAATATCCTTTCTCTTTTGAATCTCCGCAGTAATCTTATTGCCTCCAATAGATATAGCTCGTGTAAAAACAGAGATACCATTTTTAAGAATATTCATATTCAAAATACTAGCGCCAATATCGACAAGGGCTATTACCTCATCTTCATTATATGGGTAATTCATCTCAAACATATTCTCTAAGGCAAAGGAATCAACATCCATTACAACAGCATTCAACCCGGCTTCTTTTATTACCTTAGTGTAATCGTTAATAATGTCCTGTTTAGCAGCTACCAAGAGTACATTCATTTGACTTTTGTCTTCAGGGTTTTCTCCCCATATATGAAAATCAATATTCACATCATCAATCTCAAAGGGGATATACTGTTCTGCTTCCCATTTAATTGATTCCTCAAGCTCATTCTCAGCCATAACGGGAAGAGATATATTTTTAACGATTACAGAGTGTCCGGATATTGAAGTAGCTACATTTTTGGTTTTTATGTCAAGATTCGACACTAAATTTTTGATGATATTAGTAACAGCGCCTTGGTCCTTTAAGGCTCCATCGACAATAGTGCCCGGAGGCAGGAAGCCAATCCCAACATTCTTCAGCTGATAGCCCTTTTTAGTTTCCTGAAGTTCCAATAATTTAACAGAACTGGAACCTATATCTATGCCAATAATGTTCTTCTTTGGAAAGAAAATCATACTTAAAGACTCTCAAGGTAAAGTTACTACTCGGGTTCATAGGGGCAAAGGCACAGAGGCACAAAGTTGTCTTGCCTATATGCCTTTGCGTTACACACAGACAGGTCTGCTGCTTAACTTCATCGGTACGTTACTAACGGCACCCTACATATTCTTTGTGCCTCTGCCCCTCTGTGCCTACCTTAATAGTTATAACTAGCTAAAAAACTATCATAATCCAGCAGCAGTGTCAAGATTCATTTCCGCTTTCTTTTTTAACTTTCTTTTTGTTGTTAAGGTTTTCATTCCTTAGGTTCTTTGGACTTTTAAACTGGTAAATAATCTCATCTTCTTTGGCTAACCCCAGCCCCTGTCGGGCTATCCCTTCTATGTAACTTCTGTCTTTCTTCAGGGAATGAATCTTTGTTTTTAAATTACGGTTGTCTTCCTCGATCTTTTTGTTAAATGCATCTATCTGATTCTTCTCCTTTGTTAAACGGTAAATATGGATAATTCCCTGCTGCCTAAAGATGGTGAAGAATATCATAACAAGAATTAATAATAGTAGAATAATCAGGTATTTCTTATCTGTCTTTCTTTTAAGCCTCATTCATTTTCCCTGCTCTGTATCCTTCTAAATCTAAAGTAGTATACGGAAATCCTAATTCTTTAAATTTAGTTACTATCTTGAGCATGGTGTTTTTGTCATAGAACTTAGGCATCTCCTGGAGATCAACCTCAATCCTGGCAATCTCTTTGTGGTATCTTACACGAAACTGTTTAAACCCCATGCCTCTTAAGAATCTTTCACACTCACCAACCTTGTTTAACAGTTCGTATGTAATCTTTGTTCCATAGGGAAAACGAGATGATAGACAAGCAAAAGAGGGCTTATCCCAGATCGAAAGGTGTAGTTTTCTGCTTAGTATTCTAATCTCGTTCTTTGTAAACATCGCTTCAAAAAGGGGGCTACGGATTCCTATCTCTTTTGCCGCTTCCATACCAGGTCGGAAATCTTCCCGATCAGCATAATTTGTTCCATCCACTACCCAGTCTAATTGGAAATCCTTTGCTTTCTTTTTGCATATTCCGAACAGTTCTTTTTTGCAGTAATAGCATCTCCTCCTGGTATTTTTATAGAAATCCGGCATATCTAATTCGTTGGTTGGAACAATCAAGTGCCTGACCCCTATTTCTGAAGTCAGTCTCTTGGCATCTTCGAATTCATGCTCTGGGTAGGTAGCAGAAAGTCCGGTTAGGGCTAAGACTTTGTCTCCCAATTCGTCATGAGCAACCTTTAATAAGAAGGTGCTGTCTACCCCTCCGGAGAAAGCCACTAATACAGAGCCCATATCCCTGACTATCTCTTTCAGCCTTTCAAACTTTTCATCTATTATATCAACCATACCAGTAAAAAATCCCTTCACCAGCCAAAGATCAAATGTATTTATAG
The DNA here is from genome assembly GCA_009773075.1 of bacterium. Classification (GTDB taxonomy): domain Bacteria; phylum Desulfobacterota; class UBA8473; order UBA8473; family UBA8473; genus UBA8473. Next base: position 6,878 of record WOUX01000008.1, read on the forward strand.
TAAGGATAATAAAACATTTTAGATGTCTATTCCTCGCTTTGTCAAGAAAAATCTAGTTTCTTCAATAGGTTAAGATTATGCTCCAAGTAAATATAACCTGGGTTAGCAGGGTATATCTCGAAGCGATAAGCTGCTGCGATAAGCTACTGCAAAAATTACTTGACAATACCTTTTCTTTACTATAATTTATGCATAGTTAAAACTTTGTATACCTTCCTATGAAGTTTTCCAAAAAAGCAGCTATTACATTTGAGGTCTTAATAGCGCCCCATAAACTCGCCTTTTGTGGAGCTAATCCCTCTAAAGATAATACTGCATATTCCATGAAAAGTTACATACTAATATTAATATGAGTTGTCTATATCCGCTATGGTTTAGTTAATTTAAATCAAGGGTTTTGTGGGTAGATTAACCCGCTGGTGAGATTAATCTAGCATTAGAGGCATTAACAATATTTTCCAAGCAGCATAAATTTCAAAAGGGGGAGCGAGTGGGCCTGAATTTAAGAGATCTGAAAGAAAAAAAGATCAGTGAACTGACGAAACTGGCAAAACAACTACACATTGAAGGGGCTAATTTCCTGAGCAAGCAAGAGTTGATCTTCGCCATACTTCAAGCTGAGACTGAAAAAAATGGGTTGATATACGGAGAAGGGGTACTTGAAACCCTGCCCGATGGCTTCGGCTTCTTAAGGGCTCCTGACTATAGCTATTTGCCTGGACCAGATGATATCTATGTCTCACCTTCCCAGATTAGAAGATTCAACCTCTTAACTGGTGACACAGTTTCAGGCCAAATAAGGCCACCAAAGGACAGCGAGAGATACTTTGCTCTTCTTAAGGTAGAATCTGTTAATTTTGAAGACCCTGAAGCATCCAGGGAAAAGATTCTATTCGACAATTTGGTTCCCCTTTATCCCCAGGATAAAATTAAGCTGGAAGCCAATCCTGAGAATCTTTCCACCAGGATAATGGACTTATTGACCCCTATAGGAAAAGGACAGAGGGGATTGATTGTTTCACCCCCTCGAGCCGGCAAGACGATGCTTCTTCAGAGCATAGCCAATGCTATTACAACCAATCATAAAGAGATAATCCTGATAGTCCTTTTGATAGATGAGCGTCCGGAAGAGGTTACGGATATGCAACGCTCAGTGGATGGGGAGGTGGTCAGTTCCACTTTTGACGAACCGGCTCAGAGACACGTACAGGTTGCCGAGATGATTATCGAGAAGGCGAAAAGATTTGTAGAACACAAGAGGGACGTTGTTATTCTTCTTGATAGCATTACCAGGTTGGCCAGGGCATATAATGCTGTAGTTCCACCAAGTGGAAAAGTCCTTTCCGGAGGAGTAGATTCCAGCGCCCTCCATCGTCCAAAGAGGTTCTTTGGGGCAGCAAGAAACATCGAGGATGGAGGAAGTCTTACCATTATTGCTACAGCTTTGATTGATACTGGCAGCAGAATGGACGAAGTTATATTTGAAGAATTCAAGGGTACAGGTAATATGGAGATACATTTGGATAGAAAGTTGAGTGACAGAAGGATATTTCCTGCCATGGATATCAATCGTTCTGGCACAAGAAAAGAGGAACTCCTTATTTCCAAAGAAGATTTGAATAGGATATGGATACTTAGAAAGGTACTTCAACCTTTGAACTCTATTGATGCAATGGAGTTTCTTATAGAGAAGATTTCAGGGACCAAGACCAACACGGAGTTTTTAGATTCTATGAACAGGTAATGCCCCAATTTTTCTTGTAAAATAGCCGGAAATATGTTAAAAACCCCCTAGAAGACTCTCAAGGAAAGGCTTAATTTCGTATAATCTGGAGGAAGGTAGATGAAAAAAGGAATTCACCCCGATTATTCTCTAACAAACATCAGGTGTGCTTGTGGGAATACTATTGAGACAAGGTCAACAAAAAAGGACATAGTGGTAGAAATTTGCTCCAAATGCCATCCCTTTTTCACAGGGAAGCAAAAACTGATAGATCCTGCTGGGAGAGTGGAGAAATTTAAAAGGAAATATGGCATGAAATAAAAATAATCCAAAAAATCAATTCATAAATCTATAGGAAGTTCTGAACTGTGTTGCAAAAACTCGAAACATCTGAGACAAGATATCTAGAATTGGATAGGCTTTTAAGTAATCCTGAAGTACTTAAAGATCAAAAGAGATATAAACAGATTGCTAGAGAACATTCAGATCTATCTGAAATAGTTGAATTGTACCGTAATTATAGAAGGATTAATGATGAAATAGAAGAAAACAAGATATTGCTTGATGAGGACGACGAAGAAATTAGAGAACTTGCAAAATCGGAAATACATGTCTTACGGCAAAAGTTTTCTGAATTTGAAAAACGGCTAAGAATCCTGCTCATCCCTAAAGATCCTAATGACGGCAAAAACATATTCCTGGAGATTAGAGCCGGTACAGGGGGTGATGAAGCCAGTCTATTTGCCGCTGTTTTATTTAAAATGTACTGTAAATATGCGGAGGTGAATAACTGGAAGATTGATATTATGGATCGAAACGTTACTGGAATGGGAGGCTTCAAGGAGATTATTGCGCTTATAGAGGGGAAATGGGTATACAGTAAGTTAAAATATGAAAGCGGTGTTCACCGTGTCCAGAGAGTTCCTTCTACTGAGGCACAAGGAAGGATTCACACCTCTACCGTAACAGTAGCAATTCTGCCAGAAGCTGACGAGGTAGAAGTCCAGATAGACCCAAATGATTTAAAGATCGATGTCTTTCGTTCTTCGGGGCCAGGAGGTCAGAGTGTAAATACTACTGATTCTGCAGTTCGAATAACCCATCTTCCAACTGGTTTAGTAGTTACCTGTCAGGATGAAAAATCACAGCATAAGAATAAAGCAAAGGCATTAAGGGTACTCAATGCCCGACTTTTAGACAAATTGAGTGAAGAGCAAAAGTCAGAAATCTCTGAGACTCGAAAAAACCAGGTGGGTACTGGAGAACGAAGCGAAAGGATTAGAACCTATAATTTCCCTCAAGGCAGAATTACTGACCACAGAATCGGACTTACCCTATACAAATTAGATAAAGTCCTGGAGGGGGATATTGACGAGATTATTGATGCCTTAACTACCCACTATCAAGCTGAAGCCATAAAGTCCGGACAATAAACCTCCTGAACCAATTCTCCCCCTTAAACAATAAATCTGGTGTAACTATTCAGGCACAAAGTTGTAGGAATACGATTGGAGTGCAGGACACAACCTGTCCAAGTACCGCTTTGTAAACATTTTATAGGAACTTAAACAACTCATTCTCTTCAGATCTCTCGACTTTGTGCCTACCTGATTAGTTACAATCTGGTTTGTATTTTGTAACGCAAGTATAGGGATATAGTTTTTGAATGACAAGACCTGGACAATACTACGACTGCTCAATTGGACGTCTCAATATTTTAGTGAAAATGGGATTGAAAATCCCAGATTGGATGCCGAGGTTCTATTGGCACACTCTTTGAGAACTAACCGACTCAGGTTGTACCTCAATTATGATAAGCCCATTCTTAAGGGTGAACTAAGAGAATATAAAAAGCTTATTAAGAGAAGGATAAGAAGAGAACCTTTACAGTATATTACAGGATACCAAGAATTCTGGTCTTTAAATCTCAAAGTTACCAAAGGGGTATTGATCCCTCGTCCAGAAACTGAGATCTTAGTAGAAGAAGCCCTCAAGACATTTCCTCAAAATGAATCATTTGATAAAACAATCAATATATTGGAACTCGGTACCGGGAGTGGAGCCGTAGCCATTGCCTTGGCAAAAGAACTCCAAAGAGGATCGATTGTTGCAACAGACATTTCAGACATAGCTATAAAAACTGCCAGAGAAAATGCAAAGGTACATGGATTAGAGGAACAGATAACTTTTTTAAAGGGCAGTCTCTTTGAGCCTGTAAGGGAAAGAATCGGGACATTTAATCTTGTGATATCCAACCCTCCGTATATTCCCATAGAGGATTTTAGAGATATTCAACCAGAGGTGAGGGATTTTGAACCGAGAATCAGCTTGAATGGTGGGAAAGAAGGTCTAAAATTCTATCGACAGATATTCTCCCAAATAGGAAGGTATCTGGCCAAAGATGGCTGGGTAATCCTGGAGCTGGGTAAAGGACAAGCAGAAAAGGTGACCAGACTTATAGAATTAACAGGGGAATTCAATCCAACATCTATTATAAAGGATTTTTCAGGGATTGAAAGGGTAGTAAAGGCCCAAAAAAAGATTGGTTAACAATCAGCTTTCCCCTGTTCAGTAAGCTTTTTGCTATTCCAAGAAGGAAGGATAGAAATAAGTTGGAAAAGATAATAATAAACGGCGGAAAGAGATTAATAGGTGAAGTTGAGATTAGCGGTGCCAAGAATGCTGCACTGCCGATACTTGCAGCTTCCATACTGACAGAGGGCTGGAATACCTTCTCAAATGTCCCAAATCTGAGGGATGTAGAGACCATTAAAAAATTGCTTATAGGTCTTGGGGTAACAGTTGAAGAAGAGAAGGATGTAAGGATCAATGCCGCTGGGTTGAACAATTATGAGGCTCCGTACGATCTTGTTAAGACGATGCGGGCATCAGTCTTAGTACTGGGTCCCCTGCTTGCCAGACTAAAGAAGGCAAAGGTAGCTCTGCCAGGGGGATGTGCTATTGGAGCAAGGCCTATTAATCTTCACCTAAATGGATTGACTGCCTTGGGGGCAAAGGTAGACCTTAAACATGGTTATGTGGAAGCAGAAGCAAAAAGTCTCAAAGGGGCTACTATCTTTTTCGACATCCCAA
>WOUX01000313.1:0-738 GCA_009773075.1 bacterium
TAATTTATGGTAGGCGGAACTGTTCTATTGCAAATGGTTAATACGGTAAAGACTGCCTCAATCCCCCCTGCTGCACCCATCAAATGTCCTATCATTGATTTATTGGAACTAATCGCCAGATTGTAGGCATGTTTTCCAAATACCTTCTTTATCGCCAGTGTTTCTGTTCTGTCATTATAGACGGTTGATGTGCCGTGGGCATTTATATAATCCACCTCTTCCGGATGTGTCTCTGCATCATCAAGGGCTATTTGCATGCATCTGGCAGCCTCTATCCCCTCTGGATGAGGGCTCACTATATGGTAGGCATCGGATGTCATTCCATATCCCCCGATTTCTGCATAAATTCTGGCATTGCGCGACAGAGCATGTTTTAATTCCTCTAAAACCAGAAGCCCGGCCCCTTCGCTCATTATAAATCCGTCCCGCTCTCTATCAAAAGGTCTGCTTGCCTTCTCTGGTTCCTGGTTTTGGCAGGAAAGAGCTTTTATATTACACAGGGCAGCCAGGATAAGGGGGGTAGTAATGTTCTCGGCTCCTCCAGCGATCATCACATCGGCATCACCCCGCTGGATTATCTTTAATGAGCCACCTATGGCGTGTGCTCCTGCAGCGCATGCATCTGCTGAGCAGGCATTTGGCCCTGTTGCTTTCAGGTGAATGGCTATTTGACTCGCTGCCAGATTTGGGATAGCGGAAGGGATGAGAAAAGGAGAAACCTTCTTGTACCCTTTCTCC
>WOUX01000313.1:780-2891 GCA_009773075.1 bacterium
CCGTTCCCTTTCATATGCCGGAATGCCTCCCCATGTGGTGCCGATAAATACCCCTACTCTATGGGAGTCGGCATTTCCCATTTTCAAACCCGAATCCTCTACCGCCATTATAGCGCTGGCCACAGCATATTGAATAAAGGTATCCATCCTCTTTGCAAACTTGGCATCAATAAAATCCACAGGATCAAAATCATGGATTTCCCCTGCTATCTGACATGGAAAGGGCGATGGATCAAAGTTTATGATTCTGTCTATTCCTGATTCACCATTGCAGATCTTTTTCCAATTTCTCTCTAGCCCCACACCCAAGGGGGTTATAGCCCCCATTCCTGTTACAACTATTCTTCTCTTCAATGATAAGCTCCTATAATATATCCTATAGTAGATAGCCTACTGCCTGGACAATGAATCATGTATCTGTATATATATTAAGTGGACCAAAAAATCAAATACTTTCACCTCAAAAAAGTCTCAAGGGTTGTAAAGTAAAATAATTATTAAAAATGCTTGACAGATATTAAATTGGATTATATAAATTAACCTATATAAAGGATACTAATAATACATTGGATAAAAGGGATTATACTTAATAACGGGGGGGGTGATTGAAGATAATAGATAAAGTAGAGAGGAGGTGAACAACTGAAAATAGTAAAAATTGTTTAGGTTTCGTGGAAGAGTCAATTCCTAATTATTTTCTCTTACTCACAGGAGGGTGATATGAAAAGATTCAATTTATTTCTCTTCATTACCGCATTGGTAATCGGTGTAACAATGCTGTTTTCTATGCCGGCTGTATCCAGTGCTGGTCAGATGGATGATGCCCAAAAGCTTTTTGATCAAAGGGCTAATATTGAAAAGGCAAAGGAAGGTATCGAGTTACTGCAGAAAATCATTGAGAAAGAGCCTAAAAACATGGCGGCATATGAGATGTTATCTAGGCTTACCATATACCTTGCTATGGACCTGGGAAGCAAACCAGATACAGAGGCAGAGTCATACGAATTCCTGGGATTGGCCGGCGAGGTAACCGATGCATGGCTGAAGTTAGCCCCTAACAGCGCTGGTGCAAATTTCTGGAAGGCATATTCTGCTGCTGCTGCTAAGGACATTAAAACAGCCCTCTCTTATGGTGAAAAGGCTTATAAAATCGACAAAAAATACTTTAACGGGATGCCTTCCCTGGTTATGGGCTATCTGAAAGGACTGTTGCCTCCGTTCATGGGGGGTGATAAGGTTGCAGCTTACAAGTATATCGATGAGGCTATGGAATCTGCCCCTGATAACCTTATGGTCCACAGGATCAAGGCATTTCTTCTTGTAAATGACGTTAAAGAAGCCGCACAGAAGGCACTGGTTCATCTGCAGTTCGTTATAGAATCTGAAGCTCCTAAAGGCCTTGAACCAGAGTCAAGAAGGGATAAGGCGGTAGCAAATCAACTGATGGGGGCATACGGTGAGGCACTGAAGGCCCTTGGCAAGTAAATAACCGTAAAATATTTTTATGAGAAAAACCCAGGTTGTATAGTCTATAGCACCTGGGTTTTTCTATTTTTATCCCTCTTGGGTTTATCTTAATCCTTTATTTTTGATGGCTTCGTAAAAAGTCCACTATATCCTTAAGTGGTGTTCCTGGTAAAAACACATGGGAGACCCCTATATCGTTTATTAGTTTCGGTATATCCTGATCAGGTATAACCCCCCCGACTACAACCAGAACGCTATCCAGCCCCCGTTCTTTCATCCTGTTCATAAATCTCCGCATGATCTGGAGATGTCCTCCGCACAGGAAACTGAGCCCTACCGCATCTGCATCTTCCTGTAAGGCAGCCTCTACCATGCTCTCAACCCTCTGACCGGTACCCAGGTAGACTACCTCCATACCAGCATCTGTAAGCGCCTTATTGACAGACAGAATCCCTCTATAGTGATCGTCTAAACCTATTTTCCCTGTAACCACTTTTAGTTTCATTGTAATAGAATACCTCCTGATTCAATCTTTGATAGACTCATAAAAAGTCAAAAATCAGACGGCACAGTAAAAAGCTCCAGATGCAAGGCGCGCAAATCACGAGGAGTGAAGCGTACTTCTAGTTACGCTGTAACGACGA
>WOUX01000314.1:0-2072 GCA_009773075.1 bacterium
CCGCCGGGCGTTCTTGTTTAATGCAGAGTTCGAAGACCACGCCGAGCACGTGTATGCGCAGTTCGTTAAAGAAAACCCGGAATGGGAAAAACAGCCTGTCAAGAATGAGCTGGTAAAAGAGTACGGGGTTTTTCAGACTTGGGCAGATGTGTTCAGGCGTATCGGACTTGATGAACGCAACCACATGAACAGCAGCTTTTTATTCTGCGGTAAACCTGAAAACATTGTAAAATACGATGGCATGCCGATAGCTTAGCGTCCAAGTTATTCCCCGCAATCTGGATAATCGCTCTATGTTTTTTCAAAGATTGCCAATCTTATGATTGGCGGAACATTTGAAATCATTGAAGCAAAAAATAATATAAAAAAAGAAATAGGATGGACTTTTTAGGAAGCTATCAAATAGGAAGGAGGAAAAAAGAAACTCTTCGAAGGCTAAGGGGTATATTATACTGACGTTTGACAGAACAAAACCAGCATAAGATGTACTAAAAAAGGAGATTAAAATGAATATTTTTGTAGGAAATTTGTCACGTGAGGTTAAGGATGAGGATTTGCGAAGTCTTTTTGAAACCTTCGGGGAGGTCGCATCCGTCAATGTAGTTAAGGATAAGTTCAGTGGTGAATCGAGAGGATTTGGGTTTGTAGAGATGCCTGCAAAAGCGTCAGCTCAATCTGCTATTACCGGACTGAATGGCAAGGAATTAAAGGGGCGGACAATTAATGTTAATGAGGCGCGTCCCCGTTCCGATAACCGTAGCGGTGGAAGAAGTGGTGGAAGTGGTGGAAGTAGACGGAGTGGTGGCAGGCGGCAATTTTGATAGTCTAAAGCAGGTCATAAGGGAGTTTTAGTATGAAACTATTCCCTTTAAAACTCAGCCTATTGACACGGTTCTCTATACTCAGTTTTGTGCTTTTGGTTGGCATTGGGATTGCCCTGGCATGGATTATTCAGCAGAGATTAGAAAAAAATGAGCTTCGCTTTGTGGCTGCTGATGCGGCCAACCAGGCATCCTCAATAATTGAACCAATTCTGTCCGGTACGGAATTAACACACCCTTTTGACTCAGAACACTATGCTAAATTGGATGCCGTAGTTCGGAAACATATCCTCATCCATACACGTATCCTCCGCGTAAATATCTTGAGCCCTAACGGGGTAGTAGTCTACTCTGATTCGAAGGAGATCGTGGGACACCGTTTCCCTTTGTCAGAGAGTCTCAAACTAGCCTTGAGAGGTGAGACAGCAACCGAAGTTTCTTCCCTGGAGAGGGGGGAAAGCATTAACAAGAGAGTGCACTTCGGTCAGGTTTTAGAAGCGTATGTCCCTATTAAACCGACCGGCTCTACTGAGATTATAGGCGTGTGGAAAATCTACTACGATTTAGAAGCACCCAACCCCCGAATCGACAAAATGCGACTTGTGATCGGTACCGGTATTGGGCTTGGCTTCTTTATTCTTTACATCTCGTTGTTCACACTTGTCCGCAGTGCCTCACGTGAACTGGTTTACCGTAATGAAGAAAACAAGCGACTGTACAAAGACACTAAACAACAGCTCACTGAACTTGAACGAACGGGTGAGGAACTTCAGAGAAACCTCCGGATGCAAACTGCCCTGAGTGCATTGCTGAATATCTCGTTGTTGAATATTCCCCTTGAAGAACAATTAGGAAAAATCCTGGGGCATATCATTGCTATTCCCTGGATAGCATTTGAATCAAAGGGATGTGTCTTTCTGGTTGAAAATGACCCGAAAGTGTTGGTGATGAAAACCCACCAAGGGATGAGTAAGTCGCTTTTAGCTATCTGTGAACGAGTCCCCTTTGGTCAGTGCCTTTGTGGCCGAGCAGCGTTATCAGGGGAGATAGAATTTGCTGAATGTGTTGACAATCGTCACGATATTATGCATGAAGGAATCTCTGATCATGGCCATTATTGTGTCCCCTTCAAATCTCATGAAAAGGTATTAGGAGTATTGAACCTCAACTTGAAAGAAGGACACAGCCGCGATGAAAGTGAAGAGAGATTTGTCTATGCGGTGGCTGATGTGCTGGCGGGGATTGTTGAGC
>WOUX01000314.1:2077-2909 GCA_009773075.1 bacterium
AAACATTGGGGGGGATTGTTGAGGCTATAGCACAGATGGTTGAAACTCGAGATCCCTATACTGCCGGTCACCAACGACGTTCAGCCGATCTTGCCCGTGCTATAGCCAACGAGATGGGGCTTTCGCAGGAGCAGGTTGATGGAATCCGTATAGCCGGGCTTATTCATGATCTCGGCAAGATGTATGTTCCCTCCGAGATTCTTAGTAAACCTGGTCGGATTACTGACCTCGAATATAGCTTAATTAAGACCCACCCTCAAGCCGGTTACGACATACTGAAGAACATAGGCTTTCCCTGGCCAATTGCCCAAATCGTGCTTCAACATCACGAAAGGATAGATGGTTCTGGATACCCTTTCGGTTTATTAGGTAAAGACATTCTAATAGAAGCTAAGGTCTTGGCTGTAGGTGATGTTGTTGAGGCCATTGCCTCTCACCGACCTTACCGCCCGTCTTACGGTATCGACAAGGCCTTTGAGGAAATTTCCAAGAATAAGGGTATCCTTTATGATTCCCAGATCGTAGATGCTTGCCTGAGACTCTTCAACGAGAAAGGGTATCAGCTCAGGCCGGAATGATATGTGAGGTAAATAGTATTCCCCTTCTAACAGTTGCCTCGGATTTTGTACCCAATTACTTAGGACACTTTTGTAAGTAAAGAAAGTTGCCCCGTGAGACCTATCCCCGCCCACAGAACGGGGCATTCTGGCTGTTTTCGTAAAAGAACTTCTTGGCTTTCGGGCCAAAGGGAGGAGAGTTATAGAGGCCGGTGAAGGATATCAGGTCAGGGAGGGATATGCTGCCTATAATGCTCTTTTCGAGGCTGAAAAAG
>WOUX01000315.1 GCA_009773075.1 bacterium
GCATTGAGATCATTAAGCAGGGCAAAATTAAAGCAGTTCATCGCTTCAGGGCGATTGAGAGTTAAAATCAGGATACCATCCTTCTCTTCTTTTAATAGGATATCTGACATCTTTATTCCTCCTTAACAGGCTGTTGTCCAAACAAATAAATTGAGGGAAATTTTCTTTTTCAGAGTCAGGAAAGTTATGCCGAGTCTTTATTCTGATAGGATATTTATAAATGGAGTTATCCGGCTAATTTTGTATGTATAATAATAGAACCCCAACAAAATGTCAACTCGAACTTGCAAATTATGGTACTTATGTGGTAAAGTGCAGAAAAACTATATGCTAAATTGTTAGGCGATAAGAAGAGGAGTGACAATTGAGAGGAGTTATAGGGTCAAACTCTAAATTAAATAATGGGTTGACAAATGTTTTAAAGAATACTATAAAAATCAATACTGAAGCTAAAAAGGATACTATTTAAAATCTCTCGCTATATTTTATGAATATTAAGGAGTGCTGAGTGCCTGGGTGGCGGAATTGGTAGACGCAAGGGACTTAAAATCCCTCGGGGTTTAACCCCGTGCCGGTTCGATCCCGGCCCTAGGCACCAATAAAATCAGGAGGTTAGCCGATGTCGGTTAACCTCCTGATTGGACTGGTTCGCGATAACCGCTAAAGTCTGATTATCTTCTCTTCGTTTATTCCTTTGGTTGCGTTTCTTGTGTCAACTATTAGATTGGCGTTTTTTGTAATCCATCCCCAATTATAGCCGCTGTGATCAGTGGTAATCACCACACAATCCATTTTTTTCAATAGCTCTTCATCAATAACCACGGATGACATCTTCAGGTCATCGGTCTTTACAAATGGAACATTTGGGTCATTAAATATCACCTCTGCCCCCTTTTCTTTAAGTATCTTTATTATATCCAGGGCGGGAGATTCCCGAATATCATCGATGTCTTTCTTGTAGGCCACCCCTAACACTAAGATATTAGAGCCATTGACACTCTTTCTGAATTTATTCAAGCCATCTGTTATCTTGTTGGTTACAAAGTAAGGCATTTCTGTATTTATCTCACTCGCAAGTTCAATAAATCTTGCCCTATAATCCAGAGTTCTCAGTTTCCAGGATAGATAAGAAGGGTCTATGGGCAGGCAATGTCCGCCCAGTCCAGGTCCTGGATAGAAAGACATATATCCGAAAGGTTTAGTAGCGGCAGCTTCGATAACCTCCCAGACGTTCAATTTTAGTTTATTGCATATAATGGCAACCTCGTTAACCAGAGCTATGTTGACGCTACGAAACGTATTTTCCAGCAATTTAACTACCTCAGCGGTTTCTGTAGAGGAAACCGGCACCATAGTATCTATGACCTGCTGGTAGAGAAGTTTGGCCACTTCAGTACATTTTGGTGTAATGCCTGCTACTATCTTTGGTGTATTTCTGGTATTATAAAATTTGTTTCCAGGATCAATTCGTTCAGGGGAAAAAGCCAGGTAAAAATCTTCACCTACCTTTAACCCTGCCTCTTCGAGTATAGGCAGGATCAACTCCCTTGTTGTCCCGGGATAAGTAGTGCTTTCCAACACAATTAACTGTTCGGCATGAACAAATTTTGATATCTTATTGGCAGCATCCAGGATATATGAAACATCAGGATCCTTTGTTTTATTAAGAGGGGTGGGGACACAAATAGATATGGCATCCATATCTTTTAAAAGGGAATAGTCCAGGGTTGCGCGCAGCCTCCCACTCTGAACCAAGGATGTTAGTTCCTCTTTTTCAACATCACGTATGTAAGAACTCCCATTATTTATATTCTCCACCTTCCCTGGATCAGTGTCTATTCCTGTAACGTTAAATCCGTCTTTAGCAAACTCAATTGCCAGAGGCAAACCTACATAACCAACGCCAATAACGCCAATTTTAGCAGTTTTATTACGGATTTTTTTTAATAGTTCCCCCATATTTACCCTTTCTTGATGACTTTACCAGAAGCTCTCAAAAACTATGCGAGAGCCCTACTCTGAGCCAAAGGTAACGTAGGTGTGAAGCCTCTCTTTCATTCCACATTCCCTTCACTGGCATGTTTGATGAGACTATGTATGCAGGATAACCTTTCTTTTTCAATTTATTTGCTATCTTTTTGGCCTGCTCTTTGTCCTGAAATGCCCCAACCTGTAAGGTATATCCTTTGAAAGATTTAGTCTTCTCTTTTTCTTCTTTGGGAATCCTCTGTTTTATTTCCAACGGTTTTTTCTGTTCTGCCTGTTTTTCAACCTGGGAGGATTTGTTTACGTTATTTTCCTGATCGGTTTGTTTGGAAGGTGTACCTTCTTTTTTAAGAAGGGTTTGATAGAAGGTCAATTCTAGATCAGAAGAGTCTTTCTCCTTATTGCTTTCCATCTTCGGTGGGATTCTGTTTTCCTGATGTTTTTCCGGTCTTGTAGAGTCTTTAACTATTGTCCTGCCAGGCTGGTTTTGATGAAATTCTTTCCTTGTCATAAAACCCAGTATAAATACAAGGATAAAGGCGAAGACTATCCCTATTGACATAAAGATTAGGGTTTTTCTGCTGAAAGAAAACTGATAGCTTTTCTTATATCTCATCTATCCGTTGTCCCTGTATTTATCACATTTTTTCAGGAGCATATACGCCTAAGATGTGTAAGGCATTATTTAAAACTGTCTTAACCATCTTCACAAGCCGTCACTCTATGGGGTTCCAGAGCGAGAGCCCCCCCTTCTATGACTTCAGGATATTTCAAGAGCTGTTTTATTAACGTCAATTCCTCAGGGAGATTTAACAGGTCGATTCCAACCTCCTCAAACCCTGGGGTATTCAATCCTTGTTCCTTTGCAAGCCTTAAGATGCTACAGATCCTGGCATGGGCATACTGAACATAATAGACAGGATTTTCATTGCTCTGTTTTTTTGCCAACTCCAGGTCAAAGTCCAACTGGCTGTCGGAGCTACGCATCAAGAAAAAATCCCTGGCTGCATCCTTCCCAACCTCCATAACTACCTCTTTTAATGTATCAAATTTTCCAGACCGGGTAGACATAGCCACCTGTTGGCCGTTCCTCATGAGGTTTACCA
>WOUX01000009.1 GCA_009773075.1 bacterium
GCCGTTACAGCAATACCTACTTTTCTATTAAAACCATATCCGGCGACAAGGCTCACCAGGATCAGCTCCAGGCGTTATTTACCGCCTTTGTCTCTGAGGCTGTTATGGCCCGTTGCGCCGAGACAAAACCCGACCTGATCTTTGTTCTTGCCCAGGCGCCTCTCGGAGAGAGTTGTCTCTTGAGATTCAGAGCTAATAAGATCCCCACTGCCTTCTGGTTTGTGGAGGACTTCAGGCTTATGGACTACTGGCAGGGGGTTGCCCCCCTTTATGACTATTTCTTTACCATCCAGAGGGATAAATTCTTTGATAAGTTAAAAGAGATGGGTCTAAAAAACTTTTCCTATCTTCCCCTGGCGGCATCTCCGGATATCCATAAAAGATTGGACCTCACCAAAGAGGAGTTAACCACATATGGCAGCGATGTCTCCTTTGCCGGGGCTGGATATTACAACAGGAGAAATTTTTTTAAGGGTCTACTTGACTATGACCTCAAGATATGGGGGACCGAGTGGGAGATGTATTCACCACTCGGGAAGCATATTCAGAGGTCTGGTGAAAGGATAGATACAGAAGAGACGGTAAAGATATTCAACGCAGCAAAGGGAAACATAAACCTCCATTCCGCCACATACTACGAGGGGATTAACCCCTATGGCGACTTTGTAAACCCTAGAACCTTTGAAATAGCAGCTTGTGGGGCATTCCAACTTGTGGATTATCGGTCGGAGCTGCCGGAACTTTTCAAAGTCGGCGAAGAGATAATCTGCTTTCATGACCTGAATGACTTGAGGAAAAAGATAAACTATTACCTTTCCAATCCGGGGGAGAGGGAAGAGATCGCTCAGAAGGCGAGGGAGCGTGTTCTCCGGGATCATACCTACGAACATCGGATGGAGGATATGCTGACCTTCATAGTAGAAAGAGGATACGAACCTCCCCGGTGGAAGACCGAAAGAGAGGATGTGGAAATGCTGATTGAGGAAGCGGGAAGAGATACAGAGATCGGCAGGTATATGTCTCGCTTTTCCGGCAAAACCAGAATAACCGTTTCGGATATCACGGAAGAGATAATAGGGGGAAAGGGAGAACTTTCGGATATAGAAAGGATATTTATGCTGATAAGGGAGTTCAAGGGGCAATTTGCCCCTATGAAAACGTAAGCATGAAAGATGTTCTTATCATTAACCTTACCCGCATGGGAGACCTTGTGCAGACCACCCCGGTGATGGCAGGTCTGAAAGAGAGGTATCCAGGGGTAAAGATCAGCCTGCTCGTGAGCTCTGTTTTTGCTGAAAAGGCTTTTTATCTTCAATACGGCCGGCTTTGAGAAGATGGTCAGCGATGGCGGGCCGAGTCTTGTGGGTAATTTTAGGTATATGGAAAGGCTACTCAGAGAGATTAATGAAACAGAGTATGACCTCACTATAAATTTTACTCACTCGACTGCCAGCGCTGTGCTGACCTCCCTGATTAAAACGAAAAAATTGAGAGGGTTCTCGATAGATGACGAAGGACATGGCCTTATAAGACATCCGTGGATAAGGTACTTTTTTAATGTGGTCCCCAGCAGAAAGTACAATCCATTTCAT
This sequence comes from bacterium, assembly GCA_009773075.1. GTDB lineage: Bacteria > Desulfobacterota > UBA8473 > UBA8473 > UBA8473 > UBA8473. The sequence continues at coordinate 1,593 of WOUX01000009.1, forward strand.
CTTTGCGATCTGTATATAAAAGCAGGGGGTGTTATGCCCAAAAACAAAGGACTTCACCTTGATGTCTCTGAGGAAGCCGGGGAATGGGTGCGTTCGGTTTTAAGGAAAAATGGGATTGACGATGAAGACCTCCTGATAGGCTTTCAACTTGGGGCAAGCCAGGACAACAGGAGATGGCCGGTTTCATCCTTTGTCAGGTTAGCAGATGTGATGACTGAGAATCTCGGTGCAAGGTTCGTCCTTATTGGGGCAAATTCCGAGGAAAAACTGGGTAATGAATTTGAAAGGCTTGCCGAAATGAAGCCCGTCAATCTTATAGGCAAGACAAATCTAAATGAGCTGGCTGCCCTCCTTAAAAGGTGCAATCTACTCATAAGCAATGACACCGGTCCTCTCCATATCTCGACGGCGGTTGGGACGAAGGTTATCGGCATCTTTCTGGCCACCGCCCATTTCAGAGAGACAGGACCTTATGGAGACGGACACTATGTTATTGAGGCTGCTATCCCGTGCAGTCCCTGCGGATTCCAGGTAGACTGCAAAGAGATGTTCTGCAAGGATTTAATAACTGTAACCCATCTCTTTGAATTGGCAAAAGCGGCGATACATGGAAGAGACATAGAAGATTCACCTATATGGGAAAAAGTTCAGGTTCATTATTCTTATTTTTCTGAAGATGGTCTTCTGGAATACCGTCCCCTTCTGAAGCGCTGCATTAAGGAAAATGATTTTTGGTCACATAATTACAGACATACATGGCAGTGGGTTCTCGATGGTGTAAATGATTACAATATTGATGAAGCATATTTGAATATTGTCGGTAAAATAAAGAGTTGGTATAGCTCAGGGTCTTTAAGGCATATTTTTGATCCCCTTAAGAACACACTTGCTGCCTTTGTGAGACTTAAGGAGCTATCTGAAGATGGTCTTAATAAAATGAACCTCATAACCGAGGAGGTTAGAAGTGCCACCCCGAATATTGAATATATAAAGGAAAGATGGGAGGGGGTTCCTTTTATTGACCAGGAGATAGAGAAGATCGGTCACACCCAGCCACCTCTATATCCCATGACTCTACTGTTTAAATACGGAAAGGAAGGTCTCGAGGGAGAAAACCTTTCTGTTTTAGCCGAAGAAACGTGTAACCTTTATAATGACCTGAGGAACCATGCCTCAATGATGGTACTGTTTATTGAACGGCTGATGCAGGCCCAAGCTTGAGGCACAAAGTAGGAAAAAAACAACGAAACGATCCTGTTCCGCTCTGCTTTGTGCCTATGTGCCTTTGCCACTTTGTGCCTGAGTTAGTTACCAATTTATAAAGAGAAAGGAGAAGGATAATGAGAATCGCATGCGAGGGAAAGGAAATAGAACTGGTAAATACCATGAAGAACGGCATCACTGAAGCTATAGGCATTACTAAAGAGATAGGGGATAGGTTGTTGGACTGTTCCTGTCTCCTCAGGGTTGAACATTCTGAAGAGGTTTTTAATGCCCTGTTAGAGGGGATAAATAATCTCAGCGACCTGGTAGATTTTATCAAGGAATTGAAAAGGGGTATGGGAACCCTTAAAGGTTATAGCCAGGTGGAGCCCTTTCTATCCTCTTGGGATGGGTCGCTTAAGGTCTTTGAGGATATGCTGCCAGCCTTTGAGAGTAATGACTGGATAACACTGTCTGACCTCATCCAATACGAGCTTCATCCTTTCCTTGTAAAGGGAGAAAGGAGTTTATCCGAGTTGAATGAAATTTTGTAGAGGGATAGTTTAAAAAAGTTACCTTGCCATCCTTTTTTTGTTATGGTAAAGTCAAACCATTGACATAAGGGAGAAGGAGGTTATTTCATAGTTCTATATGAATCATATCTTAATTATTGATGACGATGAGTCTGTCAGGGATGGATTAGAGGATTTTTTCAAAAAAAATGACTTTAAGGTAACTTTAGCCTCTAATGGTCAGGCAGGCATTGATTTACTTAAAGAAGAAAAGTTCACCATATTCTTAGTCGATCTCGTTATGCCGGGCATGGCTGGACTGGATGTAGTAAGAGAGGTGTCTGACCTGCATATAACAACCCCCGCTATTGTAATAACTGCCTATGGAACTGTTCAAACTGCTGTTGAGGCCATGAAGATGGGAGCCTTTGACTATATCACAAAACCTTTTGTGCTCGATGAGTTAATGCTGGTTGTAAACAGGGCTATAGGTGTGTCAAGATTACAGCAAGAGAATCTCCTTCTGAAGATGCAGCTTAAAAGAAAGTACGACTTCAAGGGAATAATCGGCAACTCGCCACCTATGCAGAAGGTATATGAAATGATTGGAAAGATAGCGGATACTGACAGCACCGTTCTGATTACAGGCGAAAGTGGGACAGGAAAGGAGCTTGTTGCAAAGACTATCCATTATAACAACTCATACTCTCAAGGGCCATTTGTACCCCTGAATTGTGCTGCAATTCCGAAGGACCTTCTGGAGTCTGAACTCTTTGGCCATGAAAAGGGCGCATTTACCGGCGCTCTTAATACAAGGATAGGTCGTTTTGAACTCGCCCATAATGGCACCCTTTTCCTCGATGAAATAGTTGAATTAGCCCTATCCTTGCAGGGTAAATTGTTAAGAGTATTACAGGAAAAAGAGTTTGAGAGGGTTGGGGGTGTCAAGACAATCAAGACAAATGTAAGGATAATTGCGGCAACTAATAAAGATATAGAAAAGGCAGTTACAGAGGGTGTGTTTAGAGAAGATTTATTTTACAGGCTGAATGTGATACCCCTCCATGTCCCTCCCATTAGAAGAAGGAGGGAAGATATGCCACTTTTGATAGACCACTTTGTCCATGAGTTTGCAAGGAAGAGAAAGAGAAAACCGCTGAGGTTTTCCCATGAAGCTATGGAATGTCTTTTGAAGTATAGGTGGCCTGGAAACGTGAGGGAACTGATAAATTTAATAGAAAGGCTGACAATCCTTGTAAGCGGCGATACTGTCATGGTTTCAGATCTGCCTGAGAAGTTTCATAAGGTCACGCCCCCAAAGATGGATGATATTTTTGAAACATTTAAGTTGTCTGATTATGGCGGTCAGCGTATCGATATTCCTAACAACGGTATTGACCTTAATACAATAATGGAAAACATAGAAAAGAATTTAATTCTCAAAACCCTTGAAAAGACCGGGGGGGTGAAGAATAAGGCCGCAAAACTCTTAGGTCTGAACCGAACAACTCTCATTGAAAAGATGAAGAAAAAGGAGATAGAGTTTCAAAAATCATGAACTCGGAATCGAGCCATACCGACCTGCCGAACTCCTAGCATGCGTCAATTATCTGACATTCAAATCCTCGCAATAATCGTTTAAATTCAACATCTTATCTTAGGCATAGTTGTTGCTTAACCTAGAGTTGCGTTAGCAATTCAAACCACAAACCTTTGCCTAATCGGGATAGAATGGTGATAAAGATATTGGTATTTACCATTTTACTGCTTATTCCTACCCATGTAGAACCCGTTGAAAATATCCTCCCTGTACAAGTCGATACCGACAAATCATTGCATATCAAAAAGGCGATGGAATTTATAAGCTCAAATAGACCTGCAGAGGCTATGCAGATACTTTCAGGGTATAAACCGTCAACCAGCGAGCTTTCTTCGTACCACTATGCATACGCAAAGGCTAATGAACTGTCAGATAAGCAACATGATTCCATAGAGCATTTCAGACTGGCATATATTTACTCTCAGCAGGGTGAAATGAAGGAGCTTATTTTGCTTGAGAGGGCAGAGGCTTATCTGAAAATGGGGTGCTATTCTGAGTCAGTAATGAGTTTCAGGATATTTTTGAAAAACTTTCCCGATTCTCGTTATGTCCCAAGGGCATATCTGGGTCTTGGAGATTCTCTTTATAAACTTGGTTTCTTCAATGAGGCAATAGTATCTTATGGGAAGGCAGGCAATTCATCTCCGGCATTGTATAGAAAGGCAAATGCCCTCCAGTCCATGGGAAGGATAAAGGAGGCATACAATATCTATATGCCCATGATAGGAAGAGATAGCGGATATTTAAAGTCTTCTGAGGATACATTGTATAATATCGGTGAAAATCTCCGCCAGGTAGGCAAATTCTCTGATGCAAAGGGTTATCTTAATTCCATAAAAACCTCCTCCTTCAAACACAGGGCAGATATGAGTCTTGGTCTAATTGTTATGGAAGAGGCAAAAATTGATGTTGCCATTAAATACTTTAATTTAGCATTACAGTCATCTGATAGGCAATTACGGCGCAGGGCGCTTCTTTACCTCGCATCTGCATATGCGAAATCAGGAAGGCAGGATCTGGCACAATCCAGGCTCTTAGAGATAAGAAATGAGTATCCCTATGGTAAAGACTATGATGCAGCTATATTAATGCTATCCCAACTCTATAGAAAGGGAGGTAAGGTTAATCAGGCTATCTCATTATTGAAGGAATTAGTCTTAAGACGCTCTCCGGATAGAAGTGCCATTGATGAGTTTGAGGCTATTATCCTGGAGACAAAAGACAGAGATGCAGAAGGTTTTTTGAAACTCTGGGGGGCTGTTGGATACTGGCTGCTGGAACCATCACGGTCTCAATCCCTTTTAAAGATAGCAAAGGGATTAAGGCATTCGGGAAAACCATTTCTTGATGTCTGTATATGGCTTTCAAAATATGGTTCAGATGATGCAAAGGCACAGAGCCGGCTATCTCTTGCAGAGTTTTACGCAGATATTGGAGATGCAGCAAGTGCAGCAAGATACCTTCTCGGAATCGAGTCGCTCCGACACTGGATAAAGAGCAACAATGACGATGTCCTCCGTATCAAAGCTAAGATACATCTTGTGGATACCAAATATGAAAAAGCTGCTGAATCAATCCTTTCCATTAAAGATGTAAAACAGGAAGATATCGTTTTGCTTTCAGATTTATTGGGTTTAACAAATAATACCCGAAAGGCATTGGATTTTTATGAAAAGGCATTGAACAGGTTAGGAGGACCGTCAAGGCTATATATAAGGTTGGCTGATACCCTTTACGAGATGGGGAAAAAATCAGATGCCCTTAAATATTATCGAACCCTTATTTCGATACAGCCAACAGCCCCAAGAATTGCAGATGATGACATCAAGTGGGCACTTTATAGAATTTCGATGCTTTCACAGGGTAAAGAATCCGTGGATGCGCTAAAAAGAATTCAGAAGGGTAATGACATACTCAGTCGTTTTTCTTCAGTGCGGTTGAAGGAATCCGACCTGTCGGAAAGAATGGGCAGGGTATTTTAATGGGCGTTGAACTTTTAAATGAGGCATTTCATAATTTCACAATGGCTTCCAAAAGCCTTGAGGCGTACTACGGGCTGCTTCAGGAAAGGGTCGTTTATCTTACTACGGAGCTTGAGAAGAAGAACAAAGAGCTTAAGATGGCACTTGCTGATGCAGAAAGGAACAAAGACTATTTAAATGCAATCCTATACAATCTTGAAGAGGCAATTATTGTTGTTGACCCTGTTGATAAGGTAATGATGATCAACAAGTCGGCGGCGGAGCTTTTTGGTATTTATTTGTCCGATGTTATAGGAAAGACATTTGCAAATCTTGATTTCTCAATAACGAGTGAGGGATCTGAAACTTTCTTATTTGTTAAAGGGGGAAAACACAACGTTATTCTCTCACGTTCGCCAGTGGTTGACTCTGAGGGGTGTTTATGGGGGAGCGTGATACTCATCAATGACATCACAAGACTCAGGGAACTGGAGATTCAGCACGAAAGGAATCAAAGGCTCATAGCCATGGGTGAAATGGCGGTAAAGATAGTTCATGAAATAAGAAATCCACTTTGCAGTATAGAGTTGTATTCCAGCATGCTTGAGAGGGAGCTTGAAGACCTGGCACATAAGGAGCTTGCCAGAGGGATTTCAACAGGGATAAGCAATCTCAATAACATTCTAACAAACATGTTGTTCTTTGCAAAACCCAATAAACCTGCAATAAAGAGCATAAGGCTGGACAGGGTCATAGAGGAGACGATACAGATATTTATGCTGTTGATGGAATCGAGGAAGGTGAAGTTGAACAGGTCATTTTTTGACTGTGAAATTTTGGGTGATGCGGAACTTCTCAAACAGCTCTTTATGAATATAATCATTAACGCGATTCAGTCCATGCATGATGGTGGAGATATAAATGTAACCATGAAGAAAAATGGCGGATTTGTCATGGTGGATGTGAGGGATAATGGCAAAGGTATAAAACATGAGTATGTGGAAAAAATATTTGACCCTTTCTTCAGCACAAAGGATACAGGTACAGGCCTTGGTCTTGCCATTGCGTCTAAGATAATACAGGCCCATGGTGGTTATATCAAGGTATGGAGTGAGGAACGAAAGGGAAGTACATTCACCCTCTATTTCCCTAAAATGAGCAATAAGGAGTCGGATGAAATTGGCAGAGAAACCCATACTTGTTATTGATGACGACCCCCATATGAGGGGATCCCTTAAGGAGGCCATACAGAGGCTTGGCCACAAAGCAGTTGTATGTGAGAGTGGTGAGGAAGCGCTGGGAAGACTTCACCAATCAAGCTATGCATTAGTGGTAACGGATATGAAGATGCCAAGGATGGATGGTCTTATGTTTCTCAGGGAGGTCAGACATCGGATGGCCAACCTGCCGGTTCTTATAATCACAGGTTTTGGGACTATTGAGAATGCAGTGGAGACGATGAAAGAAGGCGCTATGGATTATCTTATAAAGCCCTTTTCTTTTGATACTCTTAAAAAGGCCATTGATTCCATTATGGCATGTGTTACGCTCAAGAAGGAAATCCTGACCGAAACCCCCGAGATGGAGAAGATTATAAACCTTGCCGGTAATCTCGCTGCGAATGACATAACTGTACTTATATACGGAGAAAGCGGAACAGGGAAAGAACTCCTCGCAAGATTCATACACAGGGCAAGCAGAAGGGGGAAAGGGCCTTTTGTTGCTGTGAATTGTGCTGCAATACCAGATAATCTCCTCGAATCCGAGTTGTTCGGTCATGAAAAGGGGGCATTCACAGGTGCGACAGAAAGAAGAAAGGGGAAATTTGAACTCGCCAGTGGTGGAACTATACTCCTTGACGAGATAGGGGAAATGCCCATGACCCTGCAGACAAAACTACTCAGGGTTTTACAGGAAAGGGAGGTAGATAGGGTTGGTGGAAAGGAACCTGTACAAGTGGATGTAAGGGTAATAGCTACTACCAACAAGGATTTGAATAAGGAGTGTATCGAGGGGCGTTTCAGGGAAGACCTTTACTACAGACTCAACGTATTTCCTATAAAGGTGCCGCCCCTGAGAGACAGGCATGAAGATATACCTTTGCTTGCCAGGCATTTTGTGGAGAAGTTTTCGGCTATGTTCGGAAAGAATACTAAAGGATTTACAGAAAATGCAATGGATTTGCTTAAAAAGAGGCAGTGGCGCGGTAATGTCAGGGAGCTGGAAAATGTGGCACAAAGAGCGGTGTTCCTCTCTAATGGTGAGATTGTGTCTATAAATGACCTTATGTTTGATGATAATGATACGCATATCTTTAATGGCAGGATAAAAGATATGGAAAAAGAGGCAATACTAAAGACATTAAAGGAGGTAAATGGCAATAAGACGAAGGCTGCAAAGATACTGGGTGTAAGCGTGAGAACCATAAGGAACAAGCTGAACGAATATGGGCAAAATTTTCCTGTGAGGTAAAAGTTGCTAAGGTTCATCTCCCAAAGAGTTGGTCGATGAAAAGGATTTAAGGGGTCAAGGAGTCGAGTGTTTAAGGGTATATTCACTTGAACCCTTGAACCCTGGAATCCTCGAATCCTTTTTCAAAATGTTCTGGCATGGTAATTGAATGATAATTGATAGGGAGAGTGTTTATGAGTGATGGATTTAGGATATTAGAAGATCTGATACGTTTAACCAATATGAGGCATGGTGTTATAGCCTCTAATATCGCGAATGTTGATACACCTAACTATAAAGCCAGAGAGGTAAAGTTTGGACAGATTTTTGAAGCAATGGAACTTAAAGCGACAAACCCGAAACATTTAAAAAACAGCTATCAAGACTTATCAGGGGAAATAGTAACAAGGACAACACAAGAGGGAACTGATAAAAATAATGTAAATCTTGATACAGAGGTAGCAAAGATGACAGAGAATGCAATGCTATACCAGGCAGGGATTTCTATGCTTTCTATAAAGATAAGAATGTTTAAGAATGCATTGAGGAGGTAATATGAATTCTTTCATTGTGTTTGAGATTAGTGCGTCAGCCCTTGGTGCACAGGGGCAAAGGATGAATGTAATCGCATCCAATATGGCAAATGCCCATTCTACAAGGACGCAAGAAGGTGGCCCATATAGGAGAAAGGATGTGGTTTTTTCTTCGGTGGTATTGGACTCCTGCCCTGGAGAAATTAAAGGTGTTAAGGTTGTTGATATAGCTACAGACAATACACCTTTCAAAACAGTCTATGATCCGGGGCATCCTGATGCGGATAAGGATGGACACGTGGCAATGCCGAATATAAATATTATAGAAGAGATGGTAAATATGATGATGGCATCCAGGGCATATGAGGCATCGGTGTCAACCTTTAATATGTCAAAGGCAATGTTTATGAAAACACTTGAACTGGGGAGGCTATGATGTCTGATATTACGATTACAGGACTGAAGACAGGTCAGGAGTTTTCAAAGGTTACTGCTAATAGAAAGGATTCCGGCAAAGGTTTTGACGAGGTAATGCAAGATGCTATCGGAAAGATTTCTCAAATACAAAATGATGCCGATAACGCGGTGAGAGAGCTCGCTTCCGGAGGAGATGTCGCACAGGCGATTATTACCATGGAGAAAGCGGAGATGTCTTTTCAATTAATGGTAGAGATAAGAAATAGACTATTGAGCGCCTATGAAGAGGTTATGAGGATGCAGGTGTAAGAGGCAATGGTAAATATAGCTGAGAAAATTGAGATAATTAAGAACTTACCGACAAAAAATAAAGTAATAATATTGACCCTTCTTGCACTGGTTATAACTGCTATCATTCTTTTATTTGCATGGATACAGAAGGAGGATTATCAACTTCTTTATTCTAATCTGGGCGAGGAAGATGCAGGCCTGATTATCCAGAAGCTGAATGAGCAAAAGACCCCTTATAAAACATCTGGGGGTGGAATAATGGTCCCATCCAATAGGGTATATGAGCTAAGGATCCAACTTGCGAGTCAGGGACTTCCTCAGGGGGGAGGTGTCGGTTTTGAAGTTTTTGATGAAACAAACTTGACGATGACGGAATTTGTTCAAAAATTAAATTACAAAAGGGCACTCCAAGGTGAGCTTTCAAGAACCATAAGATCACTTTCGGAGGTGGAACAGTGCAGAGTGCATCTTGCTATTCCTGAAAAATCTTTATTTACGCAGTCGGAGGAAAGGCCAAAGGCATCTGTTCTTGTAAAGTTGAGACAGGGGAGGAGGCTCTCTCAGGGTCAGGTCCAGGGGATGGTGCATCTTGTATCAAGCAGTGTTAATGGTCTGAATCCAAAGGATGTAGCAATAGTTGATAGCCATGGCGAGATGCTTACATCCGGTACAGGTGAAACCATCGGAATGACAAATGATCAGTTAGATTACCAGCGTAATTATGAAAAGGATATGGAAAACAGGATCACGGGCATCCTCCAACCTGTTGTAGGCAAAGGTCACATAAAGGCAAAGGTTACTGCTGTTATTGACTTTACAAAGATCGAGAAAACAGAAGAGAGGTTTGACCCTGATAGTCAGGTTGTAAGAAGTGAGCAGAAAAACGTTGAAAAGTCAATAACTGGGATTATCGGCGGTGTCCCCGGTGTTTCATCTAACCTTCCGGGAAAGACGGCACCACAAATGGGATCACAACAAGGACAGATGGAAAAGAAAAACGAGGCTATAAATTATGAGATAAGCAAGGTAACAAGCCGTATCATAAACTCTTCAGGAGAGCTAAAAAGGCTTTCTGCAGTCGTTCTTATTGATGGCACCTATGCTCCCCAACAGGGTGCAAAGGAAAAGAAATATACTCCTCGTTCCGAAGAAGATATTAAACAGTTTGAGGAGATGGTGAAGAAGTCGATTGGTTTTCTGCCAGACAGAGGTGACGAGGTAAGGGTGGTAAATATGCCCTTTGAGGTTGCCCCTCAGGAGGACTTGCTTGAACCTAAAACTGAAATTATACCTATTATTATTACCGTTACAAAATACATTGTCCCACTTTTAGCAGTGGTTTTGTTGTTTCTCTTTGTAGTTAGACCACTGGTAAAGGCACTCACCGGGGTACCTCTCGCTCAACAACCCTCCTTGCAACTGCCCCAGACAACAGCAGAGATAGAGAAGAGATTGGAGGTACCGGCAAAGCCTGCAAAGATCCAGGTAATTGAATGGGTAAAGAAAAACCCAAAAGATGCTACTAATCTGATAAAAAACTGGATAGAGGAGGAATAAATGCCTTTGAATGGATATGAAAAGGCAGCTATATTTCTTAGCTGCGTGGGCGAGGAAGCCGCAGCAGAGGCGTTGAAGGACCTTAATATCAGAGAGATAGGTAAGATCACTATGCACATGGCTAGACTGAAGACCGTCAACACAACCACAATTGATAATGTGATGAAAGAGGCTTCAGATATGATTGACAGAGGTGATTTACATATAGGCGGAGAGGAATTTGTAAAGAAGATCCTTTCAATAGGGCTTGGAGAAGATGGGGCAACAAAGATACTGGAGATGGCATCAAAGGAGGGCCCTTTAGATTCACTCAAGTGGGTCGATTCTAAGAC
>WOUX01000316.1 GCA_009773075.1 bacterium
AACAGAAATATATCGGGAACATAAAGGCTATGTCTTAAGGTGATTATAAGAGATCTGACACTAGATTTGTGAGACAAATCCAATAAAAAACCCAATCGAAAGAAACTAGGGAATAATATGCCCAAAAAACTCTTTTTCCTGATACTAACTTTCTTTATGATAGTTTCAATTAGCAATGCAATAGAAATTGATGGTATAAATATGCCTGATTCTCTTATGACTGGCAAAACCAACTTGATTCTAAACGGGGCTGGTGTGCGAACTAAATTACTGATAAAATTATATATTAGTGGTCTCTACCTTATGCAAAAGAATCATGACCCCAAAAAAATTATAGAGGCAGATGAACCGATGGCAATCAGACTGCACATTATCTCCTCTATGATTACCAGTAAAAAGATGGGAGAAGCAACAAAAGAAGGTTTTTTTAGAGTTACACGTGGAAACATTGAACCAATCAAAACTGAGATAGAAAAGCTTATCTCAGTTTTTAAAGACAGAATAAATGAAAACGACATTTATGATTTGATTTATAAGCCGGGTATGGGAGTAGAAGTTTATAAAAATCATAAAAAACACTCTCTAATAAATGGCCTACCCTTTAAAAAGGCTTTGTTCGGCATATGGCTTTGTGATAACCCAGCCCAAAAGAGTTTAAAAAGGGAAATGTTGGGGACAGTTGGAGGGGTAACGGTTAAGGGGGAGTAATGCATGCATTTTCAAGCAGTAGTCTTCGGAGTATCGTTACTTCGTAGGTGAGGGGGTAACTGTGCTTATATCGAGGGCACTGCCTGCTGAAAAACAGAATGATGATATCATTTCGGACTGCGTAAAGGCATTTCGTGAGAGTTACAGCCTCAACTGGAATGTAAACACCAAGCCATACGACGGTGTTATGGAACTCTTGGACGAACTCACTTCTAAACAGGTGAAAATGGCCATACTCTCCAATAAACCTGACAATTTCACAAAACGTTGCGTCCGTGAGCTTCTGCCGTACAAAAGGTTTGAAATAGTTCTAGGCCAGCGCGAGGGAATCCCCATGAAGCCTGACCCTGCCGGCGCTGTCGAAATAGCTGAGACCCTCGGTATCGCATCATCACAATTTCTTTATCTGGGAGATAGCGGCCTCGACATGCAGACTGCCACACGTGCGGGTATGTTCCCAGTGGGTGCAGTATGGGGTTTTAGATCGGCGGAGGAGTTGAGGATACATGGTGCTCAGGTAGTGATCGAACAGCCGAGGGATCTCCTGGATCTCTTGGATAACTCTTCATCCTCCTTCATCTCCCCTGAAACTTAGGTTTTCTTTTTTCCACAAAAGCAGCCACACCTTCCTTCTAATCCTCACTGGCACTTGCAACTTTTTGTACTTGTGTGATAAAGTGGAGAAATGCTCAAAGATTTTGATTCACTATATACACAGGTAGGGAAAAGAAATGAGCTATAGTATTTTTAGCCATGACGATATGAAGCAGATGAAAGCCATTGGAATCACAGAAGAACAGGTTATATCCCAAATAAAACTCTTTAAGAAGAAAATATCTTATTTGAAGTTGAATCGCCCCTGTACCATAGGTGACGGCATAAGGGTTATCCCAGAAGATGAAATTAAGGAACTTATACTCCATCATCAAGAAGCAGCAAGCAGAGGGCGCCTACTGAAATTCGTGCCCGCTTCAGGGGCGGCCAGCCGTATGTTCAAGTCACTGCTTCAGTTCAATGACCTAAACCAAAAAATTGACAGAAATGATATTGTAAAAAAAACAGGGGACAATGAACAGGCTGAAGATATTCTCTTTTTTATGGACAGGATAAGGAAATTCGCCTTTTTCGATGACTTGAAATCGTTAATGTCTGCCTCTGGGCTTGATATAGACACTCAAATAGGTAAAGGTCAATTTAAAGAGATCATCCACTGCCTCCTAACCCCCCAAGGTCTTAACTACGCTGACCTGCCCAAGGGATTGCTTAAGTTTCACCAATATCCTGATGGTAGCCGGACAGCCTTTGAGGAGCATCTGGTCGAGGCTGCGGATTATCTCAAGGATGCCCAGGGGCTCTGCCGTCTCCACTTTACCGTTTCCTCCGAGCTTCAAGAAAGGTTCGAAGGTCTACTGGAAGAGGTGAGGCATAGGTACGAAAAGAATTACAATGCCCGGTTCCAGGTGGATTTTTCTCTTCAGAAGAGATCCACCGATACAATTGCCGTGGATCTATACAACCAACCTTTTCGAGAGAAGGATGGAAAGCTCTTGTTTCGGCCTGGAGGACATGGCGCCCTTATAGAAAACCTGAACAATCTCAAAAGAGATATAATTTACATAAAAAATATTGACAATGTAGCGACTGACAGGATCAAATGCCCAACATTTTTCTGGAAAAAGATTCTGGCTGGCTGTCTAATTGAACTTCAAAAAAAGATTTTTGCTTATCTGAAAAAATTAGAAGAAAGCAAGCCTGAGAAACGGTTTCTTGATGAAGTCTTGAACTTTGCCGGAGAACGGCTCTGTCTGGCACCCCCAAATAGCTGGCAGCGTAAATCTATAAAAGAAAAGAGAGAGTTCCTCTTGAACAAACTCAATCGTCCCCTGAGGGTATGCGGTATGGTCAAAAATGAGGGAGAACCCGGAGGGGGCCCTTTTTGGGTTGAAGGGAAAGATGGCACCCTGTCCATGCAGATCGTCGA
>WOUX01000010.1 GCA_009773075.1 bacterium
TCGAATCTTTTATTCGTGGGAAGAAGTCGTTATTTAGGCCCCACATTGCATTCGCTAGACCTTTGATGCAGTCCAAGTAGTCCTTGTACTCGATTCCGTGTGGTCTGATATCTATACCGTCTATGAAGAGAATGTGGTTAGTTCTGAGCTTCAGGTCCTGAATCGCCCTCTCGAACTGTTGTTCGATGTACAGCAGATTAACCTGGAAGCGAGATTCTTTCGATGTCAGAGACCCACCTTCCTCTCCACTGAGCTTCAGGTTCTTAGCAACAAGCTCGGCTGCTATTTTTGAATTCTCAACTAACTCAAGTGCACATAGGATTTCTGGAGAGAACGCACCATGATAGTACTCATCAACCGCAGTAGATAGAGCTTTAAGACGACCACTCTTGCTAAAAGGATTGTGATCAAGTTCCTTGGGCTGAATATCTCGTGCCAGCAGCATGAGAAGAATGACCTTCCAAATGCTTGTGTAGTCGGATAACTGTAACTGTTTGCTTTGTTTTAGGAAGACAAACTTGTTGTAATCAGTCTCGCGAATGTACTTTAGAGAAGAGAGTGTATTCTGATAGCTGTTGTTAGAAAGATAGACAGCAGAGGCACAGTCTTGCCGGTCCCCTTTTCACCAATCAGAAAGAAAGACTGGGGTCTCATCAAGTCGTCAAGAAACTCATTCTTGACGAAGATAGAATTGAACAGGTCCTTGTTCTCGCGTCTCTGGTAGTTCTCCGCGTCACTAAATCCAAGATTGAGTTTAGGAATTGCTTTCATCTGTCTTAGTCCTCCTTGCCATTTAACACCTCCGTTAGTTTGAGGTGTCTACATTAACGGGGGAACTGCCGTATTCGCTCCAATGGTTGGTTAGGTGGCAGATAACCTTACCGTTTATAATAATATAGTTGGGAGAGCCTCTATTGCCTCATTTTAAGAATATTATTTGGAATATATCAACTGTAATCTGTTTATTATTATAATATCATCCATTGCGATTGTATAATCTTTTTATAAATATTTTTTTGATTTATTCATTTTTTTCCTTGACATACTATATCTTGTGGTATATACCTCAACTCATACAATATAAGCTATATATAAACGGACAAACCTGAGATCATTAACTTGTGGAGGCATTTTATGAATATCTTAAAAAAGGTTGATTTTGAAAACGAAACCAGAAGGATAAAAGCTGACGAAGAAACCACTGATATGGCACTGTTTGTCCGTACCTCTAAAGAGGACATTTTAGGCTGGAACAGGCAAAGAATTGTCGATGCCCTGGTAAGAGAAACCTACGTTGATACTGATACTGCAGAAGAGATCAGCAAAGAGGTAGAAAGACAGATTGTTGATTCCAAGATCACAGTTGTCACAGCCCCTCTTATAAGGGAATTGGTAGATGCCAAACTCATCGAAAGGGGTTTAGAGCAGGCGCGGAAGATGCACACCCGGTTAGGGGTTCCTCTTTATGACGTAGATCAGCTCATCCTCCATCCTAACAAAGAGAATGCCAATGTCCCCCATGGCCCTGAAGCTACAAATCTGACTTTAGCAGAAGTGATTAAAAAGGAATACGCCCTGCTCAACGTCTTTTCACAAGAGATAGGGGATGCCCATATGCGGGGAGATATACACATCCATGATCTGGGGTTTATTGATCGTCCTTATTGTTCAGGGCAGTCCCTGGAGTATATCAAAAAATTCGGTCTAAATCTCCCCAATTCCCTCTCTATAGCAAAACCTGCAAAGCATCCAGAGGTCCTGCTAGCCCATATGGTGAAGTTTGCGGCTGCACTACAAAGCCATTTTGCCGGTGCTATCGGATGGGATGCTGTTAATCTATTCTTTGCCCCTTATTTAGAAGGATTAAGTGATGCAGAGGTAAAACAGCTGGCCCAGATGCTCATCTTTGAGTTTTCCCAGCAGGCAGTGGCTCGAGGAGGGCAGGCAATCTTTACAGATATCAACTTATACTGGGAAGTTCCTAAACATTTCGAGGATGTTCCTGCTATTGGTCCTGGTGGTACCTATACTGGCGAACCTTATGGATACTATCTAAAAGAGTCCCAGAGGTTCGTGTGGTTGCTCTTTGATGTATTTAAGGAAGGGGATGGGGTTGGCAGACCTTTCTTCTTCCCCAAGCCTCTGGTCCATATTACAGAAAAGTTCTTTAAGACACCTGGTCATGAAGCATTTCTAGATCATATATGTGATGTTGCAAGTGAAAAAGGAAATACCTACTTTGTATTTGACAGGGGTAATACAGCCAAGATTTCGGAATGCTGTCGGTTAAGCTTTAAACTCGAGACCTCTGATCTTGAGGATGCTAACGAGCCATGGAAGATGAGATATACTGCTCTTCAAAACGTAACCTTAAACCTACCCAGAATGGGATATCTGGCAAAAGGAGATGATACCAAATTATATTCCAATATCTCTGAATTCATGGAAATGGCAGTACAGGCACATCTCCAAAAGAAGGCTTTTATAGAAAAATTGCTGTCCCTTGGAGAAAAAGGTCCTTTAGCCTTACTTACTATGAACAAGGATGGCTCTCCCTATTTAAGAATGCATAGAGCTACTTATTTAATTGGGATGTTAGGATTGAATGAACTGATCAAGATTCACACAGGTGAGGAATTGCAAGATTCTAAGGCTTCTTTGAAATTTGGCTTAAAGATAATCGCCCATATGAAGTTATTGACCGATAAGTTAGGCAAAAAGCACGGAATGAGATTTGTCCTTGAGCAATCACCTGCAGAAAGCACTGCTTATCGGTTTGCTAAATTGGATCTAAAATACCATTCACCGGAATCAGGTCACATAGTCAAAGGCGACATATCAAAAGGTGAGGTTTATTACACAAATTCTACATATCTTCCTGTCTCGTTACAAGTCAATCCAATTGAACGAGTCAGAAAGGAAGGACTCTTTCATCCACTGATAGAGGCAGGGTCATTAACCCATATATGGCTTGGTGAGGCAAAGCCATCAAAGGAGTCGTTGACAAATTTTGTTATAAAAACCTTTAGAGGCACTCTAAACGATCAGGTAGCCTTTTCTCCTGAGTTTACAACCTGCATATCCTGTGGCAAAACTGCCAGAGGATTAAGCGAAAAGTGCACCTACTGTGGTTCCCACGAGGTAGAAGGTATTACAAGGATCACGGGTTATTTTACGAAGACCTCGAGTTGGAACAAAGGTAAGATAGGGGAACTAAACGATAGGTTTAGAAACCATGGCTTCTTACAGGAGAGAGAGCTAGATGTTATTAACTTACGGTAAAAGTCCCGCTAACTGTAAGCCCAGTTAGAGACGTTCGCTAATGAGATATCATTTCTAACTGGGTAAGCTAAAAAAAGAAAGGAGGAAGATTAATATTATGGGATCAGTAAAAATATTTTTTAAGTCTGACTGCCCCAAGTGCCCTGCTGCAAAGAATATGGGAATTATATTAAAAAAAGAGGGGGTCAATGTAACAAATTATAACTTGGACACTCTGGATGGATTGGCAGAGGGGGCATATTACAGCGTTATGGCAACACCAACCCTGATTATAGAAGACGAAGAGGAGAACCATATCGCTGATTTCAGAGGAGATGTGCCCACAGTTCAAGATATTCAAAAACTTATAAACCAACATCAATAAATTCCATTAAAAATATCATTTATGCCTAAATAAATAGAGTGTTCTGAAATTTAAAATTTGGCTGGGAGTCAACAATGGCTACAAAAAACGCACATAAGATTCTGGTGGTAGACGATGAAAAGGGTATTAGAGAAGCGATCTATGCCCTTTTGACTATGGAAGGTTATTCAGTAGTCACTGCCGAGGATGGGATTGCTGCTCTCAAGAAACTACAGAACGACTCCTATGATCTCCTGATTACTGATCTTGCAATGCCCAATATGGGGGGAGCGGAACTCCTTGATTGGGTTTGCCAAAGCAATATTAAAATGACTGCTCTAGTTATAACGGGATCGCCAATTATCAATATGGAAAAGGATATTAAGGATAAGGGGGCCTTTGCTTGTATCCCAAAGCCATTCCAGCTTAAGCATCTATCTTTCATGGTTCAGAAGGGATTAAAGATTAAATCGGGCAGAACTCCATCCAAAGGAATAAAATCTCTTAAAAGATAAGAGAGAATGAACAGTCAAAGACATTGACTCAAATTAAAGGATTCTTAGAAACTTCCTTCGTAGACTGGCCAGGCAAGATTGCTTCTGTAATATTTCTACCTTACTGTAACTTCCGCTGCCCTTACTGTCATAATCACGGCATTGTCCTAACCCCTGAGAAGTATGAGACTATCCCTGTAGAATATGTTTTAACCCGCTTAAATGAGTTTAAGGGATGGATTGATGGTGTCTGTATAACAGGAGGAGAACCTACCTTACATCCCTCTCTTCCAGAGTTTATCCGTAAGTTCAGGGTTCAAAATTTCCTCATAAAACTCGACACTAATGGAACAAACCCTAATGTCTTGAGAAACTTAATAAGCAATAAATTAATCGACTATGTATCTATGGATGTCAAAGCTCCTTTAGATGAAATCAGATATTCCAAGTGCGCGGGGGTTCCAGTCAATTTAAAGGATATAAGAGAAAGCATATCTCTTCTGGAAGGGGGGACAGTCCCCTATGAATTCAGGGTTACCGTCGTTCCTGGTTTACTTAAGGAAGATGATATCATAGAATTGGTAAAGCAGCTAGCTAGAGCAGACAAACTTAAGATTCTTCAGACACCAAATCCATAGCCAACAACCTTACACCTCATCTAACCCTTGATATGCCTATACGACTGACCACTGACAACGTATAATTGACACTATGCTATTTTTGTCTTGACAAAAGTTGTCTTTTCCTTTTATATTTCAACTTTAGAATAACGCACAATAGTTTATTAATTACTATTTATTAACCCCCACTACAGGAATGGTTCGGTTTACTAGAAACCACCATTCTAACCTTAAGAAAGGAGATATTATGTCTGAAATTCGCTTTGATGGAAGAGTAGCCGTCATTACCGGGGCAGGAAGAGGATTGGGAAGGAGTCACGCACTGCTGTTGGGTTCCAGGGGAGCAAAAGTGGTTGTAAACGACATGGGAGGAGCTGTAGATGGTACAGGTGGAGGGGCGAAGTCGCCTGCGGAGGAAGTGGCAGCAGAGATAAAGGCAGCCGGTGGGGAAGCGGTAGCCGACTATAACGGCGTCCACACCCCAGAAGGCGCAAAGGGAATCATAGAAACTGCTACTAAGGCATTTGGGAAGGTCGACATACTTATAAACAACGCTGGAATTCTGAGGGATGTTACATTTATAAAGATGACGGATGAACAATGGGACGGCGTTTTGAAGGTTCATCTATATGGTTCGTACTACGTTACCAAAGCGGCTTGGCCGATAATGAGAGAGAATAATTACGGACGCATTGTTATGACCACCTCTGCAGCCGGGCTATACGGTAACTTCGGTCAAACAAATTACTCAACGGCAAAACTGGCACTTGTGGGCTTTATGAATTCGTTAAAGGCTGAAGGGGCAAAATTCAATATCATGGTAAATACCATTGCTCCGGGGGCAGTTTCCAGAATGACCGAATCGATTATGCCAAAAGAAGTCCTCGACCTTATGGTACCTGAATTGGTATCTCCCATGGTAGCCCTTATGTGTTCTGAGGATTTCAAAGAATCAGGGCATATCATGGCAGCCGGCGCCGGCCATTTTGCCAAGGCACAAATCGTCGAGTCGAAAGGTGTATATTTCAACCCGAAAAGCAAGGTAACCCCTGAAGATATTCAAGGAAAACTCCAGGATATCGTGAACATGGAAGGGGCAGTAACACTGCCAAATGCCATGGATGGCGTTGGTAAATTTTTCAAAAAGGGCTAGTTTTGACTATTGGGGTATGGAGGTATTACCAAGACCTCCATACCCTGGAAAATCCCCCTTTTTCTTTGTTTTCATATCCATCCCCTATTTTTGCCCCCTTTATCTCTTCTCCAAGAGAAAAGTTCTTATAGCTGGATCATCTCCAAATCAGTTGATGGATTATGAGGATTCGAGGGGTCAAGGAGTCAAGGATTCTAGTGAAATGATTTAGGCTATATGAAGGCTAAAGAGATGGAGAAAGTTCAGGCTGATATAGCAGAGGTGGAAAGGATGCTCAAGGCACTTATAAAATCATTGTAAAACAAACACTTGAACCCTTGAATCCTCGAATCCTTTTTACCAACTAAATAATGGCGGTGGGTAGATAAGATGAAGAAGGATTTTGTAACTATAAAACTGGACAAGGTTAAAAGCTATTCCATAAAGGAGAGAAAGAGCAAGGTAACTACCGAAAATTTCGGGAAGGTTTTTGCCAAGCATGGCAGTTTTAATGAATTTATGGAGGGTCTCCCTGATATTCTGGCTGCCAAGGACTTAAAGGAGGTTGTTTCTAGAATTACAGCGGCATATAAGAATCAAAGGACAATAGCCTTTGCCCTTGGAGCCCACGTAATAAAGGTTGGGCTAAACCCTATTATTATAGACCTCATGGAAAAAGGTATAATAAGCTCCATTGCCCTAAATGGAGCTGGGATCATTCATGACTCAGAGATCGCTATGACAGGGCAAACCTCAGAAGATGTGAGTGACGGCTTAAGAGAAGGCTCCTTCGGCATGGCAGAGGAGACGGCTACGGTAATAAATGAGGCCATTTCTCAGGGTGCAGAAAAAGGTTGGGGGATTGGAGAGTCAGTAGGAAAAAAACTAACGGAACTTGATCTTCCATACAATAACTTGAGTATCCTGGCTTCTGGCACCAGATTAAGGGTGCCTATCACGGTTCACGTAGCCATTGGAACGGACATAATCCACATGCATCCTTCTTGCAACGGTGCCGCTATTGGGAAAGGCTCCCATCTGGACTTTCGCCTATTTTCTTCAATAATATCCAGCATGGAGAAGGGAATCTATTTAAATATAGGCTCCTCAGTAGTATTGCCGGAGGTATTCCTGAAAGCTTTGACCTTGGTTCGTAATCTGGGTTTTAATGTAAGGGACTTTACCACTGTTAATATGGACTTTATCCAACAATACCGCCCTATAACTAATGTGGTTAAAAGACCGACATTAGGGGATGGCAGGGGATACTCTCTCATCGGACACCATGAAATAATGGTTCCTCTCTTAGCGGCAGCCATCCTGGAGGGGTTAGATTCATAACGTCAAACCTCCAATAGATCGTTTGTAAAATTCTTTTCTTTCACAGGCCCAAGAACGGCCAGTGAAAGGTAGTCCTTATTAAAGATATCCTCTGCCAACTGGATAACTCCCTCTGGAGCCACCTTTTCAATACCATTGATTATCTCATCTATGGCAATAAATTTCCCGAAATAGATCTCGCTCTTGGCAAGCCTGCTCATCCTGTTATCAATGCTTTCGCACGCCAGTATCAGATTCCCTTTAAGTTGTTCTTTTGCCATTTGGAGTTGCCCTTTTTTCAGGGCATTGATCTTAAGCCTCCTGAGTTCCTTTATAACCAACTCAATTACCTTCTTTAAGGTATCTCCATCGGTACCAGCGTATATTGTGAATAGACCTGTATCAAAATATGCTGACATATAAGAATACACGGAATAAACTAACCCTCTTTTTTCCCTTATTTCTTGAAATAAACGTGAACTCATCCCTCCACCCAGCACAGCATTCAGGATATAGCTTGCATATCTTAGGGGATGAGTTTGTGAAGGCCCCTTGCTTCCAAGACAGACATGAGTTTGTTCAAGTTCTTTTTCTCGAATTAAGACTTGAGAAATTGGATTTGGTAAATCTTTGGCTGCATATCCATCCTTTTTCGGCAAGCGACCAAAGTCATCCTCGATCCTTCTAACAACTTCGTCATGCTTAAGATTTCCACAAACTGAGATGATTATTCTGTTGGAGGTATAGTATTCTTCGAAAAATTCGATTATCCTGGTTCTATCTATAGTAGCAACGGTTTCTGGCTCTCCAAGGACTGGATAACCTAAGGGATGTTCACGAAAAAATACCCTGTTAAATAGTTCCTGGATATGCTCCTCTGGAGTATCCTCTACCATGCAGATTTCCTGTAGTATTACCTGTTTTTCTTTATCAATCTCTTTAGGATTAAAGGTGGAATTAAGAAGGATATCGGAGAGGAGGTCTATGGCAAGAGGAAGGTCTTTAGTCAATACCTTTGCATAAAAACTCGTATATTCCTTACTGGTACAGGCATTTAATATGCCACCAACAGAGTCTATCTCTTTTGCAATCTGCATTGTTGTCCTCTTTTTGGTCCCTTTAAAGAGCATGTGTTCAATAAAATGGGATATCCCATTTTCATTTCTCTTTTCGTCGCGAGACCCAAGGACAACCCAAACACCAATAGAAACGGAATTAACGTACGGTATCTCTTCAGTTACTATCCTAATCCCGTTGTCTAAGGTAGTCTTTTGATACATCTTACCCTGTTCTCTAATTCAAAGAACCTTTCAATTCACTACTCTTTAAGACTCATTCCCAACGCTTCTTTGCGACTGAGTTTAATTCTTCCGGCTTCATCGATACCGAGAACCTTAACTAAGACTTCATCACCCTCATTAAGCACATCCCTTACATCCTTGACCCGCTCTGCTGATAACTGAGATATATGTACCAAACCATCAACTCCAGGAAGAATCTCAACAAATGCCCCAAAGTTCATGATCTTTTTAACCTTTCCCTTATAGATCTCTTCGATCTGAACCTCTTGGCATATCTCTTTAATCATCTCAATTGCCTTATCACCAGCTTTGCTGTCAACTGATGCTATATTTATCTTCCCTGAGTCATCAATGTCTATCTTTGCCCCCGTTTTCTCAACTATACTTCTGATAACCTTCCCACCAGGACCGATTACATCTCGAATCTTATCAGGATTAATCTCCATAGTAATAATCCTTGGGGCATAGATGGATAAAGACTCTCTGGGTTCGGAAATTGCGGCCTTCATCTTATCTAATATATAGAGCCGGCCCTCTTTAGCTTGATAAAGGGCCTTTTCGAGTATATCTTTGGTAACCCCTTTAATCTTTATATCCATCTGAAGGGCTGTAACACCATCCTCAGTACCGGTAACTTTAAAGTCCATATCACCTATATGGTCTTCATCTCCCAAGATATCTGATAATACAATAACATCTTCATCTTCTTTCATCAAACCCATGGCTATCCCCGCCACATGGGTTTTTATAGGAACTCCGGCATCCATAAGGGAAAGGATTCCTCCACAAACGGTAGCCATAGAAGAAGAACCGTTTGACTCTAAGACATCAGAGACAAGCCTGATTGTATATGGAAAATCATCATTGGAAGGCAATACCCTGGTAATTGCCCTCTCAGCCAAAGCACCATGCCCAATCTCTCTTCTGCCCGGGCCTCTTAAAAACTTAACTTCTCCTACGGAGAAAGGTGGAAAATTATAATGCAGCATGAAGGACTTGTAACTGTCTCCAAAAATGGATTCTATTTTCTTTTCATCCGATGATGTCCCAAGGGTTGTAGCTGCCATTACCTGCGTTTCACCTCTTGTGAACAAAGCAGAACCATGGGTTCTCGGTAAGATTCCAACCTCACAGGTAATGGGCCTTATATCATTAAAGCCCCTGCCATCGATCCGTTTTTTCTCGGAGATGTACATTTCTCGAACCAGTTTCTTCTTTAACTCCGCAATAAGCTCCTTTATCTCCTCTTCTCTTCCTTCATACTCTGGTAAGAGTTGCTCTATGGTCTCCTGTTTGATCTCATCAAACATCTGGTATCTCTCAAGCTTCGCAGGTATCCTTATCGCCTTACTGAGCTTTTCATGAGCCACATTCTCAACCTTCTTCTTGAACTCAGGTTCTACTACCTTACTTATAACCTCTCTCTTCGGTTTTCCTGCAATTCTTTTTAATTCTTCCTGAATTGTGAGGATTGGCTGCATGGATTCGTGCCCATACCATATAGCCTCCAACATAACATCCTCGGGAAGCATATTCGCTCCACCTTCCACCATAACCACCGCATCTCGGGTGCCTGCTACAAGAAGATCAAGATCACTCTCCTTTAACTGTGAATTTGTTGGATTACAGATAAGCTCACCATTGATTCGGCCTATCCTTACCCCTGCCAATGGACCTGCAAAAGGGATATCAGAAACCTCCAAAGCAGCAGAAGCACCAATCATTGCCAGGGTATCTGATTCATTTTCTTGATCCACGGATAAGACCGTTGCAATAATCTGGGTTTCATAGAAATACCCGTCTGGAAAGAGAGGCCGTATGGGTCTGTCGATAAACCTCGAAGTAAGTATTTCCTTTTCACTGGAACGACCTTCACGTTTGAAAAAACCACCAGGGATTTTGCCGGCGGCATAATTCATCTCTTGATAATCCACTGTTAATGGCAGAAAGTCAACTCCTTCCCTCACCTTTTTATCTGCTACAACAGTCACCAATACTACTGTCTCTCCATACGTTACAAGCACTGATCCATTTGCTTGCTTTGCCAATTTTCCTGTCTCAATAGAGAGGGCCCTTCCATTTACATCTACACTAACTCTTTCTATCATCTCCAATCATATCTCCTTTACGGGTTTGAGGTCAGACCGCAAATCCTTTAATAACGGACTCGACTAAAGAGCCTCATTTTCTTATGCCGAGTTTACCAATGATACTTCGATACCGATCAGTATCTTTTTCTTTCAGGTAATCCAACAATCGCCTTCTTTGGCCTACGAGTTTCATTAACCCACGGCGCGAGTGATGGTCCTTCTTGTGCACTTTAAAATGCTCCGTGAGATAATTTATACGCTCACTCAACAGGGCAATCTGGACTTCCGGTGATCCAGTATCTTTATCGTGAACTCTGTGTTTTCCTATCAATTCTTCCTTTTTCTGAGTATCCAACATTACCTTTAATTCTCCTTCCCAAGAGATTGTCTAACTGATCTTTATCATATATACCCTTCTTTGTAAAGAATGTTCTTGATGTATGCCTAAGTGTTAAAAACTCGAATCAATCTACAAGCCATATCCCACCCTTCTTCCTTGTCAGTTAATGGAGAAGTTATCAAAGACTCACCTACAGCGATTAGATCATCCTTTAAAGAAGTAATCCTTAGACTTTCTCCTGTTTTAATATGGGATAGGCAAATATCTTTCAGATCGTCGACTATAATATGTTTACCATGTCTAACCCTTTTTGCCAGATCGTCATTTACCTTTATCTGAGGTAAGTTATTTAAAGCTCTATCTAATGGGATTACTTTGTCTTTTACTGCCCCATTTTTGAACAGGACTTCTAACTCATCTGGAGAATGAGAATCTTTGATATAAAAGCTGCCGCTTCTTATCCTTCTCAGCCTAACCATGTGGGCACCACAACCCAACCTCTTACCAATATCATCACATAATGTTCTAATATAGGTACCTTTAGAACAGGACACATTGAATGAAACATAGGGAAGATCAATATTGGTAACATTAATTTTGAAGATGTTTATCTCCCTCTCTGGGGTATCAACGTATATACCTCTTCTTGCCAATTTGTAAAGGGGGGTTCCTTGATACTTTAAGGCTGAAAATACTGGTGGCTTTTGCTTAATATTACCTTTGAAACTTATAAAAGCATCAATTATCTTATTATGATCCTCTGGAATCTGATAAGACTCTCTAATTACTCTACCAAACAGATCCTGGGTGTCTGTTTCTATACCCAGCTTTAAATCTGCTACGTATTCCTTGTCATCATTTATTAGAAATTGAACTATCTTGGTCGCTTCATTTATGCAAATAGGAAGAACACCGGTAGCCAGAGGGTCCAAGGTGCCTGTATGCCCTGCTTTATGAACCTTAAGTAACCTTTTTACCCTCTTCACAACATCATGAGAAGTAACCCCAGAGGGTTTATCAATAATTAATATACCATTCATTAATTCAACCTTTTACTAACAGCCTCAAAAACCTTTCCCTTTACCTCCAACAGACTGCCTCCGATATTCCCACCCGAAGCATTAGGGTGCCCACCTCCTCCGAATTCCCTTGCTATATCAGCAACATCAACATCTTTATTGGATCGAAAGCTAACCTTATAATAATTTTTGGATACCTCTCTGAACAAGACCGCCACTTTTACACCCAAAATGGATCTAGGGTAGTTTACCATATCTTCTGTGAGTTCTGGAGTAGCCCCTGTTTTTTTAAACATTGAAAGCGTTACCACCACGAAAGCTATCCTTCCATTGCCTAAAATCTCCAATGTATTCAACACCAGCCCCAGTAATTTAAGCCTGGAAACAGGCATTTCTTGATAAATCTTCTCAGCCACGCTAGACGGATTGACCCCTATCCTAACCATCTCACTCGCAATATGAAAAGCCCCTTCAGTTGTATTAGAATTGCAAAAGGCACCGGTATCCGTTAATACGGCAGTATAGATGTTAAGAGCAATCTCATATGTAATCTCAATGGGAATATCCTTTAGAAGGGCATATATGAGTTCTGCAGTGGAGCTGGATTGTGAATCAACCAATCTTATATCACCAAATCCACTATTAGTCACATGGTGATCTATGTTTATTATTTTTCTTATTTTCCTTATCTTCTCAATTTCCTTCCCTACCCTATCAAGGTCGCCACAGTCTAAGACAAAAGCGGCATCAAAAACAAGAGACCCGTTTATCTCATTAATAATCTCCGTATTCATAGGCAGAAATTGGAGATTCCGAGGGATGGGGTCCTGATTAAAAACCGTTACCTCTTTGCCAATATTCTTTAAGGAAATTGCCAGGGCGAGGGCTGAGCCTATGGCATCGCCTTCTGGGTTAATATGGGAGGCGATCAGGAAGGCTTTGTTCCTCTTTATCTCTTCGACTATTTTCGCTTCCATTTCATCAGTCAGAGACGGTCCTTTTTAAGCCTTCGAGGATACTATCGATATGGCTTCCATACCTTAATGAACTATCAAATTTAAAGACAATATCTGGAATATAACGCATTCTTAACCTCTTTCCCAATTTCTTTTTAATATAACTGGATGCGCTATTTAGCCCCTTGGTAGTCTTTTCCAGTTCTCTGTCACTCTCAACCATACTGAAGAATACCCTTGCCTGACGAAGGTCATCAGTTACTTCAACGTCAGTAATTGTCACAAAACCAATCCTGGGATCTTTAATGTCTTTTAATAAGATTTGAGCGATCTCTTCTCTAAGGAGGTCAGAAACCCTATCAGCCCTTTTGTAATCCATTAAAAATCCCCAGTGTTAGGGTTATATATTAAAAATCAAGTATCTCTATCTCTGAGTTGAGTAGGTCCACAACTCTCAGGTCATTGATAAAGTTAGCTATCTTGTCTAAAGAAGAATTGACATATCTTTTATCATTACCTACCACACAAAAACCCACCTGTGCTCTTTGCCACTTATCGTTATCCCCTACCTCTGCTATAGATACATTGAACTTCTGTTTAACCCTATCAATGACCCGTTTTAAAACCTGGCGCTTCCCTTTCAAAGAAGAGTTGTCGTGTATCATAATATCCAGGCGGCAAACACCGATAACCATCTTGTTTC
Organism: bacterium; assembly: GCA_009773075.1. GTDB lineage: Bacteria > Desulfobacterota > UBA8473 > UBA8473 > UBA8473 > UBA8473. Next base: position 13,601 of record WOUX01000010.1, read on the forward strand.
GTAGTAACTACTCAGATGTTTAGGCTGAAGGCTGAAGTGCCCTAACAGTCTTCCACCTTCAGTCTATCTACCTGACTAATTATGGACCTATGTTCAGTCTCAAATCACAGGGTTGCTAAAACCTTTTCATAAGTATAGGATTCAATAATATCGTCTACCTTCAAATCATTAAAATTTTCTATTCCTATCCCGCATTCATAGCCGGATTCAACCTCTTTTACATCGTCCTTAAATCTCTTTAATGAGTATATCTTTCCATCGTGAATTACTACATTATCCCGTAATAAACGAGCATGTTCACCCTTTACAATCTTTCCATTTAGAACAAAACTACCGGCTATAGTCCCAGTCCTGGATATGGTAAATGTGCTTCTTACCTCTGCCCTTCCTAATGTCTTCTCCTCCAGGGTTGGCTCTAATAAACCCTCCATGGCTTTCTTCATATCGGATACTACATCATATATAATACTATAAAACCTGATACTAACTTTTTCTTGTTCAGCAATTTGCTGAACCTTTGTGTCTGATTTAACGTTAAAACCAATGATTATTGCATTTGAAGCAGAGGCTAACATCACATCAGACTCTACTATACCGCCAACGGAGGCATGAATACCATGTAATTTTATAGAATCAGTGCTCAGTTCATTTAATGCCTTCAGAAGAGCCTCGATCGAACCCTGTACATCTGCCTTGACAATTATATTCAGTTCTTTTACATACCCCTCTTGAATCTTATCATAAAGGTTCTCCAATGCAATTTTGCTCGTCTTCACAAGTTCAGACTCCCTTTTCTTTTGCTGTCTGAACAATGCAACTTGTCTTGTTTTCTTCTCGTCATCAACTACAATAAAGCTGTCTCCTGCCTCGGGCACTCCAGAAAGTCCGATAATTTCTATGGGCATAGCCGGACCCACTTGTGTTACCTTTTCTCCATTTTCGTTAATCAGCGCTCTTATCTTCCCAAATTTTACTCCAACTACAAAGGGATCACCGACCTTTAAGGTGCCTTCTTTAATAAGTACAGTAGCTACAGGCCCCCTACCTTTATCCAGTTTCGCCTCAATCACAACTCCCTTGGCTGCCTTGTTAGGATTGGCCTTTAATTCTAATAGTTCAGCTTGTAATAGGATAAGCTCCAAGATGTCATTTATACCCTGCTTTTTCTTAGCAGAAACCTCCACAAAGACAGTATCTCCCCCCAACTCTTCTGGGACAAGTCCATATTCCATGAGGTTTCTCTTCACTTTCTCAATGTCTGCATTGGGTTTGTCAATTTTATTAATCGCAACCATCAATGTCACACCGGCAGCCTTTGCATGGTTTATAGCCTCAACTGTCTGAGACATCACACCATCATCCGCCGCCACTACCAGAACTACAATATCGGTAACCTGTGCCCCCCTAGCCCGCATCGCCGTAAAGGCTTCGTGGCCTGGGGTATCTAAAAATACAATGTCACCTTTTGGAAGACTTACGTGATAGGCTCCTATATGCTGTGTGATACCGCCTGCTTCTTTGCCCATGACATTAGTCTCACGTATAGCGTCTAAAAGAGAGGTTTTTCCATGGTCTACGTGTCCCATTACAGTAACCACAGGCGGCCTATGCACTAATTCCTCAGGGGCATCTTCCTCTTTTTCCAAAATATCTTCATCTATTGGTATATTTTCAACAGCGTAAGAAAACTCACTGGCAATTAAGGAGGCGGTATCAATATCCAAAGGTTGATTAATCGTTGTAACAACTCCCATGTCCAACAACTTCTTTATCACATTACCCACCTTAATTCCCATCTTCTTAGCCAGTTCATTAACCGTAATAGTTTCTAATATCCTTATCTTTCTCTTAATTGCCGTCCTTTCTTTACCGCTGGGCCCCTAGAAGGTTCAGGAACATCTTCCTTTTCATATAAATCCTTCGTTGTATCGTCTTCCTTCTTCTTATAAATTACCTTCCTTTTGGATGGCCTTAACTTTATTGGGTCTTCAGCCTCTCTCTTTGTAATTTTTTTGCCAGGTTTTACCCTCGCCCGATCTTCATCCTCTTCTATTTCCGCAAGTCTTTTTAAATCCTTCTTCCTCCTTAGAAGCTCGGTTTCAATACTAACGGGCTCAGGTACCACTTTTCCTGGTTCAATCGCTTTTCCTTCGATAGGTTCTCCCCTTTTTTCGACAATTTCTTCTGGTGCAGTTGAAGGAGGAACCATATGTGGCAAAGGTTCTTCAACTTTTGGTAATTCAGCTTTAACAGGCTCGGCATCCAACGTTTCAATGTCTGGTTCTATCTTTTTCATCCTTCTACGAATAACCGTAGGCTTTACTCTCTTTTCAATAAGTTCCTGAGCTTTAACTCCAGCAAGATGATTTTTAATCACCTCAATTTTTTCTTCCTCAATAGAACTCATGTGGTTCTTAGCCTCTATGCCCATCTTTTCAAGCTCACCAATGAATTCATTGTTTGTCATCCCCAATTCTTGAGCCAACTCATACACTCTAACCATTCTATCCCCCCAAAAGGAACATAGTTCTACTTCGCCTTATCTTTCTCTCCGCTTGCTAACGATATATCTTTTGTCGGGTTCTCACCGCTTTTTTCTAAGTCCTTTTGCTTTAAGTATTCTTCAGTGGTTTTTTTAAGTCTATCGGCTTTTTTCTCACCTATACCCTCTACCTTGGTAAGCTCCTCAATACTTGCACTAAAAATGTCATATGCTGAAAAAAACCCCCCATTAAATAAAGCACCTGCTGTAGAATAGCCTATCCCAGGAATATCAATAAGGGCATTATGTATGTCTTCTGAAATTCCAGCAACTTTTGATTCACTCTTGATATCTATCTTCCAACCTGTAAGTCTGGCAGCCAAACGTACATTTTGTCCTTTCTTCCCAATAGCTAAAGATAACTGATCATCAGCAACAATGACCTCCATTGTCTTCCCTGAATCATCAATTATCACTTCAGAAATCTCTGCAGGAGACAAGGCATTACATACAAATTTAGCCGGATCATCACTCCATGGAACTATATCTATCTTCTCTCCATGCAACTCTTGTACAACACTTCGTACTCGAGAACCCTTCATACCTACGCAAGCACCGACTGGATCAACATCCAAATCCTCCGAGTAGACTGCTATTTTAGCTCTGCTGCCCGGTTCCCTCACAGCACCTTTAATCTTCACAATTTGCTCAGAAATCTCTGGAACTTCAACCTCAAATAGCCTTATAAGCAATCCTGGGTGTGTCCTCGAAAGAATGATCTGTGGCCCCTTGGAAGACTTGAGAATGTCCAAGATATAGGCTTTAATTCGGTTCCCCTGAGTATAGACCTCTTTTGACACCTGCTCATGGGGTGGAAGGATAGCCTCTGATCTTCCCAAGTTAACAATTATGTTGTTTCTGTCAATACGATGGATAATACCATTAACCAGTTCCCCTTTACGATCTTTGTAGTCGTTATAAACATTCTCTCTTTCGGCATCCCTAACCTTTTGAATTATAACCTGCTTAGCAGTTTGAGCCGATATCCTGCCAAATGTACCTACATCCATTTTTATACCAAGGCTATCACCAATCTCGACTCCGGGATCCAGTTCAACAGCTTCTTCAAAAGATATTTCTACACGCAGGTCTTTAACCTCATTCACTACAGTTTTAAATTCAAACAGTTCAACTTCTCCCAGTTCTTCATTAAAGTTGGCTTCAATCTCTTGATAGGGCCCAAATTTCTTTTTGGCCGCTGTCAACATAGCAGATTCCAAAGCTTCTATAAGTATTTCTCTGTTAATTCCCTTGGTTTTTCCAACTTCATCAATCAAACGGGTCAGGTCCGAAATCACTTTTTAATCTCCCTTGTCTTAGCGTTCAGGAGTCAGCAGTCAGGTTCCAGCCCCTAGAATAATATTCGGAAGCTGAAGACTGAACGCTGATAGCAGAAAGCTAAGAGACATTGTTTAGGATTTATTTTTAAAAGAAACTTGACTGCTTGTTATTGACATTGATTAAAGTGTTCACAGTTCAAAACTCGTATATTAAATTGGCTTCCGATATCTTATTGAAAGGCAAATTGATAATTTCATCTCCAACCTTAATTTTTACCACCCCATCTTTATAATCCAAAAGCCTACCTTTAAAATTCTTCCATCTACCTATTGGATCGTCTACTTAAGAAACCTCTAACACGTAGGAATGGGGAATTGGCTCGCCTATATCCATCAGATGACTTGTCTGTCGGCTAATATTAGAACAATCATCTATTGTTACTCCTCCTTCTTTATCGATATAAAGCCTTAAAACCCACCCCCCTCTTTCTCTCCTGTACTCAATGTGCACAAGTTCCATGCCCTCAGCTATAACAATCGGCTCTACTATCTCTCTTACAGATTCCAGAATATCAGCAGACATTGTTGCTCATTTGGGGGTTGGGGTCGCACTAAAACCCCTTTTATAATAAAAAAGTGGGCTTTAAGCCCACTTTTAGTGAACTTTAATAAATTGACATTTAAAAAATAACACGAAATTCCATAAGTTGCAAGAAAAAAATGTTTGATTTAAGAAATGAACCCATAGCTTATTAGGTTTCCTCTTTGATTAAAAGTGGAGCGGGCAACGGGATTCGAACCCGCGACACCAAGCTTGGGAAGCTTGTACTCTACCAGCTGAGCTATGCCCGCTCACTATATGAGTATTCTAATTCCAGATATGTTGTAATTCTATTAAATATTTAAAATTTAGTCAACGATTATTTAACAAGGCAGTAGCCTGTGGCTAGTTCAACAACTATCTTTGCTCTTTCCCCCATTTGGTTAAAAGATGTTGACAACCAGCAGTATAGTTCGTTAGTATATTCAGGTAGGCACAGAGGCACAAAGAAAAAATAGAACAGGAGGAAGACTGCAATGCGAAGCGACTTAATGAAGAAAGGATTAGAAAAAGCTCCCCATCGTTCTCTTTTTAAGGCTATGGGTTATACTGACGAAGAAATCACACGTCCTATTATTGGAGTCGCAAACTCTCAAAGCGAGATTATCCCTGGACACATACATCTCAGAGATATTGCCGAATCGGTGAAGGCAGGCATTAGATTGGCTGGAGGAACCCCAGTGGAGTTCTCTACTATAGGTGTGTGCGATGGTATAGCCATGAACCATCAGGGCATGAAATACTCCCTTGCCAGCAGAGAACTTATTGCAGACTCTATAGAGATTATGGCATGTGCCCATCCCTTTGATGCATTGGTTATGATACCCAACTGTGATAAGATTGTGCCGGGGATGTTAATGGCTGCATTGAGGCTGAATATTCCAGCTATAGTAATCAGTGGTGGTCCAATGCTTACAGGAAAGAGACGGGGGCAAAATATTGATCTCGTCACAATTTTCGAGGGGGTTGGGGCGGTTAAATCAGGCAAAATGAGTGAAGATGAGCTAAAAGAACTGGAGGATATAGCATGTCCGGGCTGCGGTTCATGTGCGGGGATGTTTACTGCCAACTCCATGAACTGTTTAACGGAAGCACTAGGACTGGGACTTCCAGGAAATGGTACTATTCCAGCAGTTTATGCAGCCAGGCGGAGGCTTGCAAAGCTTGCCGGCAAAAAGATAATGGAACTCCTCGAAAAAAATATACGGCCAAGGGACATAGCCAATATATCAGCTTTCAGGAATGCTATTGCAGTAGATATGGCTTTGGGCTGTTCTACTAATACTGTTTTACATGTCCCTGCCCTCGCCCATGAGGCCAAGCTAAACTTGGAGTTGGATGTATTCAATGAAATGAGCGACAAAACTCCTCATTTGTGTAG
>WOUX01000317.1 GCA_009773075.1 bacterium
TTAAAGATGCCAAACCTTTAACATTGATTGGAAATGAGGGAAAGGTTATAACTAATACCAAAGACATTGAAATATGGGGAAATGTGGTTGTAAGTTCAGACAATCGATATCAATTCCATACTCATTCATTAAAATACAGCTCAAAAAAAAGGGAAATCTATACTCCGGATAAAATTAAATTTACCGGTTATGGGATGGAACTCAGAGGTGTAGGAATGACCATTGATATTGACAGAGAAAGGTTCTTTGTGCTAAATGATGTTTCAACAATAGTGAAAAATCTTAAGGCGGATTGATTGTTTCAATTGGTTGAGTTGTTATGAAATTACAGACTAAAAAAAAAGGCTTGTTTTTAACAATAGTTATAGCTTTGGTACTGTCCTTTAACATATATCCATCCATGGGTTTTGATACCTCCTCAGTACCGAATAAAGGAGACAAGTTTGAACTAAAGGATAATGACCAGCCTATAGTAATGACAATAAGAAAAACATTGTAAAATTTACCGGGAATGTAGTTGCTAAAAGAGGAGGGCTCACAATACGTTCGAAAAGTATATCTGTAATCTATGACAAGACGAACAAGAAGGTGATGGAGGTTGTTGCGGAGGGAGATGTAAGGATAAATCAGGGGAATAAAAAGGCCCGTGGGGAAAAAGCCGTGTTTATGAATTCTCAGGATAAAATTATACTTACAGGAAATCCTAGAGTTTGGGAAGGAGACAATCTAATAAAGGGGGAAAAGATAACTCTCTTTTTGGCCGAAGATAGGGGTGTGGTAGAAGGAAATAAAAATACAAGGGTAAACGCTACAATTCATATAGAAAAGGATGAAGGAGAAAAAAGACACTAAATGCGGACTCTATCGGCCAAAGGTCTAACAAAGGTATTTGGGGATAGAAAGGTTGTTGATGATATAACCCTGGAAATCAATACAGAAGAAGTTATCGGATTGTTGGGTCCCAACGGAGCTGGGAAGACAACCATCTTCTTTATGATGGTTGGTCTAATTAAACCGGATCAAGGAAGGGTATTCTTGGATGACGAGGATATCACAGAGTACCCTATCTATCTACGGGCAAGGAAAGGAATCAATTATCTTCCCCAAGAATCATCGATATTCCGTAAATTGACAGTAGAAGAAAATATTTTGGCAATTCTGGAAACGTTAAAGTTATCAAAAGAAGAAGAAAAAGAAAGGTTACATGACCTTTTAGATGAGTTAAACATAGCTTCTATCGCTAAAAATAAAGCCTATTCACTTTCTGGAGGAGAACGTAGAAGGGTAGAGATTAGCAGGGCACTTGTAACTTCCCCTGCTTTTATTTTACTCGATGAACCCTTTGCCGGAATAGACCCTATAGCAGTTATTGATATTCAAAATATTATAAGACAATTGAGATCCAGAGGTATAGGGGTTGTTATTTCTGATCATAATGTCCGAGAGACTCTAGGTGTTTGTGATAAAGCCTATATTATAGATCAGGGAAGAATCCTGGAATTCGGAGACCCTCAACAAATTACTGATAGTAAAAAGGCCCGAAAGATATACCTGGGTGAAAAGTTTAAATTGTAAGTTTTTAGACTGGATATATATTATGGCTTTAGAGATTAAACAGACCTTAAAACTGGCCCAGCAGACAATTATGACACCGCAACTGCAGCAGTCAATAAAACTGTTGCAGCTCTCAAGATTAGAACTGAGCGATCTTATTCAAAAGGAGATCGTAGAGAATCCAGTCCTAGAAGAGGTTCAAGATTTTTCTAATGGAAACAATTCCAACAGAAGTGACGAGGTAAGAGAACTTGAACCCGACAAGACAAACGAAGTAACATTTGATAATCAAGACACAAACATGGGTATTAAGTGGGAAAATTATGCAGGTGGTTTTACTCCAGATGGTTCTGGTTCCGGCATTGAAGACGAAAAATGACCCTCTATGATCATCTAACGTTGCAGCTCCGTCTCTCAAATTTTACCGAAACAGAAGATTTAATAGGCAGCTTGATCATTGGTAATATAGATGATGATGGTTATCTTCGGGTTAGTTTAGCCGATATTGCTGAGACCAGCGGGACAGACAAAGCTGTGGTTGAGACTGTCTTAAGGCAGATTCAAGAATTTGACCCTCTAGGTGTTGGAGCCAGAGATCTGAAAGAGTGTTTACTTATTCAAGCAAAACACCGTATTGGAGATAGTCCTATTGTAGAAGAAATCCTAGCCAATCATATGCCTGATTTGGAAAATAAAAGGCTTCAAATAATCGCTAAAAAATTGAGGGTCCCTTTGGAAAAGGTTGTGGAGGCTGCAAGGTTAATCTGTGAATTGGGCCCCAATCCTGGCAGACATTTCAATGAGGAGGAAGCCCAATACATTACCCCTGATATATATGTCTACAATGTGGGAAATGAATTTTTTATAGTCCTGAATGAAGACGGTATGCCCAAATTGAGGATAAGTTCCTTTTATCGCAATGCCCTCTCTCAGGGAGACCTAACATCAAAAATAACAAAGGAATACATACAAGAAAAGATCCGTTCTGCGGTATGGTTGATAAAGAGTATCCATCAGAGACAGAGAACCATACATAAGGTTATGAAAAGCATTATTAAATTTCAGCGGGATTTCTTTGAGAAAAATACAGGGCATCTGAAACCTCTGGTACTTAGAGACGTAGCTGAAGATATTGGTATGCATGAATCAACTATTAGCCGAGTCACAACAAATAAATATGTACATACCCCTCAAGGAATCTTTGAGCTGAAATACTTTTTTAACAGCGGAATCGACTATTCAAGAGGAGAAAGTATAGCCTCTGAGAGCGTCAAAGATAAGATCAAACAGATTGTTCTTAATGAAAACCCCAAGAAACCTTATAGCGACCAGAAAATTGTTAATATCCTGAAGGAATTAAAAATAAATATTGCACGGAGAACAGTAACTAAATACCGTGAGATGTTAAATATTTTACCTTCGTCAAAAAGAAAAAGGGTTTTTTAGCAGGAGGAGAGAGAAATGCAGATAATTGTAACCTTTCGACATATGGATGCTGTTGAGGACTTCAAGAAGTATGTTGAAGAAAAAGTGGCTAGAGTAAAGAAATACATTGACAGACCCATTGAAGCAAATGTTGTCCTATCAGTAGAAAAACACAGGAATATAGCAGACATCAGCCTTGTCGCTAACAGGATAGTAATAAAGGGTAAAGAAGAAACAGACAATATGTATTCTTCAATCGATCTGGTTATGGATAAAATTGAAAGACAGCTTCGTAAGTATAAAGAAAGGTTGAAGAAACATAAAACTATAAATTCTGATTTAGGGAATTTATCGGGTAGAATCAATGTGTTAACAGCAGACAGTCTTGAAGGGGGAGGGGAACCAAAGGTTATAAGGAGCGAAAACCTATCCATAAAGCCTATGTTTGTAGAAGAGGCAGCAATGCAATTAGAATCGTCGAATTATGGTTTTTGGGTCTTTACCAATGCTTCCTCAGAAAAGGTAAATGTGATCTATCGGAGAAGAGACGGGAATTATGGTTTAATTGAGTCTGAGTATTAATACAAGCGTATCCGAAGGGGAACCTGATGAAGATTGCTGATATTTTAAGCGGAGATTTAATAATTCCTGAGTTAACCTCTAAAAACAAGAAGGAGGTTTTGGAGGAACTTGTTAGTGTCATTGTCAAACAAAACAAACTGATAAATAAAGAAGAACTCATAGAGGTTCTCTTAGAAAGAGAACAATTAGGAAGTACAGGTATTGGAGATGGCATAGCCATACCTCATGGAAAACTCAAAGACATTGGTGCCCTGTTAGCCTCTTTTGGGAAAAGTATAGACGGAGTCGATTTCGACTCCATGGATGGGAAACCAACCCACCTCTTCTTTTTACTAGTCNNGCTAGAATCTCACGTCTGTTGAAAGACAGTTCTTTCAAACAAGACCTAATGGAAGCTAAATTAAAAGATGACCTCTTTAAGACTATTATTGAGAGGGATGAGAATTCTCAATGATGTGTGATGAGGTTAGGTCTCACCTTCAAGTAAAATGAACAATATCCGGTTTGTTATTATAACTGGTCTTTCCGGCTCAGGAAAGAGCACAGCAATAAAGGCTTTAGAGGATATCGGATTTTTCTGTGTAGACAACCTGCCAGTTATTCTACTTCCAAAATTCTTAGAGTTGCGCCTTCAAGCTCCAGGAGAAATCTCCAGGGTAGCCTTTGTAATGGATATTAGGGAGAGGGGTTTCCTAAAGGAATACCCCCGAATCTTTGAAGAGCTGAAAAAGGAAGGCTATCTAATGGAAACAATATTCCTGGAGTCCTCTGATGAAATCCTGCTTAGGCGCTTCAGTGAGACCCGAAGGTCCCATCCTCTGGCAGAAGGCAAATCGGTCATTGAAGGTATTAGATTAGAAAGAGAACGTCTTTCAAATTTAAAGAGCATGGCAGATAAGGTTATAGACACCTCTAATTATAATGTTCATCAGTTAAAGGACGCTATTTACAAATATTTTAGTGAAGTCTCTTCCTTAAAGAAGATGACTATAAATTTACTCTCCTTTGGTTTCAAATATGGATTGCCATATGATGCTGATTTAACAATGGATGTGAGATTTTTACCAAACCCATACTTTATTGAAGAGTTAAAAAACCTCACGGGTGAAAATAGAGAGGTTTTTAATTATGTCTTAAAAAGAAGCGAAACAAAAAAATTTATAAAGAAATTTTCTAATCTAATCCACTTTTTGGTTCCTCTATATGAAAAAGAAGGAAGGGTATACCTGACTATCGCTATTGGTTGTACAGGAGGAAAGCACCGTTCTGTAGCTATTATCAATGAACTGGCCAAGTCTCTTGACAAAGAAAAATATGTGGTTAGTATCAGACACAGGGATATAGAAGCTGGTTGATCAATACTTGTTACTGCTCAGGTGGATAGGCTGTAGGCAGTTAGCCTGTAGGAGGAAATTATGCGCGACTAACAGCCTTCGGCCTTCAGCCTAAACAACCTGAGTAGCAAAACATACTTTTAGTATGGAGGAATAATGGTCGGAATCCTGGTAATAACTCATTACAATTTAGGCACTGAGTTGGTTGCGGCTGCCGATATGATAGGTGGCAAGATAGATGGTATTCAATCCATATCTGTTGACCCCAAGAAAGACACAGAGAAGTTGAGGAAAGAGATATCAATGGCTATTAAAAGGTTGGATAATGGTGAAGGTGTCTTAATAATAA
>WOUX01000011.1 GCA_009773075.1 bacterium
AAAGCAGAAGCCAAAGCAAAAATTGAGGCGGAGGCAGAGGTCAAAGCAAGAGATGAGGCAAAGGTTAAGGCTGAGGAAGAAGTGGAGAGAAAGGCTGAAAAAGAAGCGAAAGCCAAAGCAGAGGTAGAGGCAAAGGTAAGAGCTGAGGCCAAAGCAAAAATTGAGGCGGAAGCAGATGCCAAGGCAAAGGAAGAGATCGAGAAAAAAGCCAAAGAGGAGACCAAAGCCAAGGCCAGAGCGGAAGAAGATGCATTGAAACAGTCCAGGGCGAAAGAAAAGGCAGAGAGGGAAAAATCGCAAGAAGTACATGCGGAAGGACATCAAGTCTTGAAAGTGGCAGAGGTTCAACTTTCTCCAGTGGATAAATTGTTAGCCCAGGTTAATCGGGTTAATAGAAGGAGCTAATTTGTTTTAAGAGAAAGCAGCCTCAGGGCTGTTAAAGAAGGAGGCAAGAGAAATGGCATCAGAAGAAGCCAAAGAAACTTTGAAGGTTGTAGAAAAAGAAAAAAAGAGGATCAAACCCGAAGAAAAGAGTGTAGATCCTGCCACCATCCAAATGCTCTATAAGGCTCAGCAAGATGGGGTAGAAACGATCTTTGATCGGGCTGAAACTATGAAAGCCTGCAATATTGGTATTCAGGGAACCTGTTGTAAGATGTGTGCCCAGGGTCCCTGCCGTCTTCCTTTAACCAAGAAGGATATGGAAGGGAAGGATACCCGAATGGGGCTCTGCGGGGCTACTCCAGAGACTATTGCTGCCCGCAATTTTGCCCGAATGATAGCTGCGGGAGCCGCTTCCCACTCAGACCATGGTCGGGGTGTGGCCGAGGTTTTCCTGGCTGCAGCCCGGAAACAGACGGATGATTACAAGATTAAAGATGAGGTCAAATTAAAAGAGATCGCCAAGGATTTTGAGGTAGCCACCACCATAATGGTCGATGGTGAGGAGAAAGATCGGGATATATATGATATTGCCGTTGAAGTCGGCGAGAAGATATTGGGTGAATGGGGCAAACAGGAAGGAGAAATTTACTATGCCAAGCGCGCCCCCAAAGCCCGTTATGAACTCTGGAAAAAATTGGATGTTATCCCTCGGGGTATTGACCGGGAGATCGTCGAGATCATGCACCGGACCCACATGGGGGTTGATCAGGATTATGAAAACCTGATGAAACAGGGCTCCCGGGCAGCCTTGGCTGACGGTTGGGCCGGATCCATGATGGCTACCGACATGCAGGATGTACTGTTTGGGACGCCGTACCCTATTCACGGGGAAATTAACCTGGGGGTTTTGAAAAAGGATAATGTTAATATCATTGTCCATGGCCATGAACCACTTCTTTCTGAAATGATCGTCGTAGCCTCTCAGGACCCTGAGATGTTGCAGTATGCGGCTACCAAAGGGGCTAAAGGGATTGTCCTGGCAGGCATGTGCTGTACTGCCAACGAAATTCTGGTCCGCCACGGTATGCCCATAGCCGGCAACTTTCTACAGCAGGAACTGGCTATCATTACCGGGGCCGTGGATGCCATGGTAGTGGATGTCCAGTGTATCATGGAAAATCTGGCTAACGTTGCACAATGCTATCACACCAAGCTGATAACCACCAATACCCGTTGCAAGATCGCTTCCGGAGATACAATCCATATACAATTCGATGAACACCATGCCCTGGAAGATGCCAAACGGATCGTCAAAACCGCAATCGACAACTTTCCAAACCGTAAGGCAGAAATCCTGATTCCTAAGGAAAAAGAGAAGATGGTGGTCGGATTCAGTTACGAGGCCATTAATTACCATCTTGGAGGGACATTCCGCGGCTCTTATGTTCCATTGAATGATAATATTATTAACGGCCGGATCCGCGGGATTGGCGGAGTGGTGGGCTGCAACAATGCCCGGACTATGCATGACAGTGCCCATTTAATTGTCGTCAAGGAACTTTTGAAAAATGATGTCATCGTTTTGACTACAGGCTGTAACGCGATGGCCTGCGGGAAGGCTGGTCTCCTGACCCCGGAAGCGGCGAGGATCTACTGTGGACCTGGACTCGCCGAGGTCTGCGAAACAGTGGGAATTCCACCAGTCCTCCATATGGGGGCATGTGTAGATAACAGCCGTATCCTTATGGCTGCTACTGAAGTAGTTAAAGCCGGAGGGCTGGGGAATGACATCAGTGATCTTCCTGCCGCCGGATGTGCTCCGGAATGGATGAGTGAAAAGGCCATCGCCATTGGACAATACTTTGTTGCCTCCGGGGTCTATACTCTCTTTGGGGTCAACCTCCAGGTTGAAGGGTCTCCAATCTTCAAGGATTACCTGTTTAATGGGATGGAGAAGGTATTTGGCGGCAAATGGGATCTGGTCGAAGACCCTTATGAAATGGCCCGCAAGATGATTGCCCATATAGATGCGAAACGTAAGGCTCTGGGTATTGATAAGGCTCGGGAGCGGGTGCTCATGGATATGGCTGACCGGCAGAAGCTGGAGGCAGCTTAAACACAGGTAGATAGACTGAAGGCGGAAGACTGTTAGGACACTTCAGCCTTTGGTCTTCAGCCTAAGCACTTGAAAAGAAAGGAGGATTTTTCTCAATGTCCAAATTAGTTGCTTTTGCCGCCATTCAAGGCGCATACAATATCGTTTCCAAAGCCGAGGGGACTCTCAAAAAGGCCATTGACAAATTCGGACCGGATCAAAAGATTGAGTTCCCCAATACGGCTTATTATCTTCCGATTATCTATTCTATCCTTGGGATCCCGGTAAAAACCCTGGGGGATGCCAGGAAACCTATGGAAGTAGCCAGAAAACTCCTGCCGGCTCATGTGAAGAATATGTACCACCTACCCTTCTTGGGGCCTCTATTAGATGCCGGTATGTCTGCCCTTTTTGCCGAGGAAGTGGCAGAGGCTATTCGTTATCTGGAAGACCCGGATTTCTATCTGGTCAGTGAGGATATAGATGAGACCTCGGGAAAAATATGGCTTGGAGCCGCTGAAGATACGGTCTTCCGTAAACGAGGAGTTGAATTTGTGGATGGAACCGCCCCGGGTTTTGCGGCTATCGTCGGAGCTGCTCCTGATCCTGAGACGGCCAAGTGGATTGCGGAAGAATACCAGAAAAAGAACCTCTATGTTTTCATGTGTGCCAACCAAAATGGCACCACTTTTTCAGAGCAGCTTCTGGAAGCTGGGGTACAGATTGGCTGGAATACCCGTCTGGTTCCTTTTGGACCTGATATCTCCGCCGCTGTGTTTGCCCTGGGTTTTGCCAACCGTGCGGCTATGGCCTTTGGGGGGATCAAACCAGGGGATTACAAGAAAATGCTTATCTATAATAAGGACAGAATCTTTGCCTTTGTCAATGCATTGGGTGAGGTGAATGCAGAATGGGCGGCCAATGCTGCCGGTTGTGTCAACTGGGGTTTCCCCACCATTGCCGATACCGATATCCCTGAAATTCTGCCTACCGGAGTCTGTACGTACGAACATGTAGTCGCTAATGTTCCTCATAGGGAAATGCCCCAGAGGTCTATTGAGATTCGGGGCCTTAAGGTAACAGTGGCTAATGTGGATATTCCGTTGGCATATGGTCCGGCGTTCGAAGGGGAGCGGGTAAGAAAAGACGATCTTTACCTGGAGATGGGTGGTGGAAAGACCCAGGCGGTTGAGCTCTGCAGTATGGCAGATATGAAGGAGATTGAAGACGGTCAAATAGAAGTAATAGGGCCTGATATTAAGGATATAAAGAAGGGCGATAGGCTTCCCCTTGGTATCTTTGTCCAGGTTGCTGGACGTCAGATGCAGGAAGACTTTGAGCCTATCCTTGAAAGGCAGATACATCACCTTATCAATTATGCCCAGGGTGTTATGCACATTGGGCAGCGGGATATTGCATGGATCAGGGTTGGTGAACAGGCTGTGAACAAAGGGTTTACCCTCAAGCACATCGGGGTGATCCTCCATGCTAAACTACACCAGGATTTCGGCGCCATTCTGGATAAGGTGCAGGTTACTCTTTATACTAAGAAAGAGGATGTGGACAAGTTGACCGCTACTGCCAGGGGAAACTATGCTAAACGGGATGCGCGCGTGGAACAGATGACGGATGAGGGTGTGGAGACCTACTATTCCTGCACTTTGTGCCAGTCCTTTGCTCCCAACCATGTGTGCATGGTGAGCCCGGAGAGGACAGGTCTCTGCGGCGCTTATAACTGGATGGACTGCAAGGCTTCTTACGAGATCAACCCCACCGGTCCAAACCAACCGGTAGAAAAAGGTGAATGTATCGATCCGAAACTTGGGCAGTGGAAGGGTGTAAATGATTTTATCTATAAGGCATCACGGCAGAATGTAACCCATTATAACTTCTATAGTCTTGTCCATGATCCTATGACCACCTGCGGATGCTGTGAATGTATCGCAGCTGTGATTTCCGCATGTAACGGGGTGATGACAGTAGGTAGGGACTACACTGGAGAGACCCCTACGGGGATGAAATTTACGACTCTCGCCGGAGTTATGGGCGGCGGAGCATCCTCACCCGGATTCGTAGGACACAGCAAATACAATATTTGCCAGCGGAAGTTCATCTCCGGAGACGGCGGGCTGCTCCGGATGGTCTGGATGCCCAAAGGGCTGAAAGAGGAACTCAGAGAAGGATTATTAAGGCGGGGAGAGGAATTGGGATGCCCCGACTTGATCGATAGGATAGCTGACGAAACGGTGGGTGTCACCGAAGATGAGATTTTGCCTTTCTTAAAGGAGAAAGATCATCCGGCACTAAAAATGGATCCTATCATAGGCTGATCACGGTTTTGGTGTGGCCCTCTCCCTATGTGAGGGCCGCTTTCTGTGTATAAAAGTTGACGGACTCGTAAAAAGTCAAAATTGGGGATGGCAAAGTAAAAAGCTCCAGATGCAAGGCGCGCAAATCCTGAGGAGTGAGGCGTACTTTAGGGGTACGCCGCAACGACGAAGGATGCAGTGCAACGCCGCAGATGGACTTTTTTCGAAGCCATCAAAGTTGAGGAGGAAAGATCGTTATGGCTCTTACAGGTATAGAGATTTTTAAATTGCTTCCCAAAACAAATTGCAAGGAATGTGGCGTTCCTACCTGCCTTGCCTTTGCGATGAATCTGGCAGCGGGGAAGGCTGAACTTTCCGCCTGTCCCTATGTTTCTGAAGAGGCAAAGGAGAAACTTGCAGAAGCCTCCGCTCCTCCCATAAGGCAGCTCACGGTTGGATATGGAGACAGGCCGGTAAAGGTGGGAGGAGAGACAGTTCTTTACCGTCACGAGAAGACCTTTTTTAATCCAACTGGACTGGCCGCTCTATTGACTACTGATATGGATGCGGATACTGTTGATATGAAACTGAGGAAATGGGATACCTTCCAGTATGAGAGGGTAGGGCTAAACCTTAGACCAGAGCTTGTAGCCGTCAAAGATACCAGTGGCGATGCGGGAAAATTCGAGACCCTGGCAAAGCAAGTGGCAGATACCAGCAATTTCAGCTATATTCTCATGAGTGAGGATAGCGATGTTATGGCTGCAGGCATCAAGGCAAAGAGTGGAACGAATCCCCTCATATATGCTGCCACCAATAACAATTTTGAAAAGATGGCAAAATTGGCCGAGGAAAGCAAATGTCCTCTGGCGATTAAAGGCACTAACATTGACAATTTAATCGAGTTGTCAGATAAGGCAACTGCCATGGGGCTTAAAGATTTGGTGCTTGACTCAGGAGCAAGGTCGATAAAACAGGTTTATGAAGATCAGATTGCCATCAGGAGGGCGGCACTTCTTGCCAAGAACAAGTCCCTGGGATTCCCTACAATTTCCTTCCCCTTTGAAATGGCAGAGACCCTGGAACAGGAAACGCTTGCTGCCTCGATGCTGATTGCGAAGTACGGCAGTATAGTAGTTATGTCAGATTTCGATGGTGCGAGCCTTTTCCCACTTCTCCTGGAACGTTTGAATATTTACACCGATCCCCAGCGTCCCATGGTGGTGACACAGGGGATATACGAGATCAATAATCCAGATGAAAACTCGCCGATCTGTATTACGTCTAATTTCGCCCTTACTTACTTTATTGTTTCCGGAGAGATTGAAGGCAGCAAGGTCCCTACATGGCTTTTGATTATTGATACCGAAGGACTTTCAGTGATGACTGCTTGGGCAGCAGGCAAATTCGTAGGCGATGCACTGGGGATATTTATTAAGAAGTGCGGTATCATAGATAAGGCTAAGACAAGAAAGATAATTATTCCGGGGTATGCAGCGTCCATCAGTGGTGACCTGGAAGAGGAGTTGGGAGATTGGGAAGTGGCAATCGGACCAAGAGAGGCTGCCCATATCCCTGCCTACTTGAGGCAACTGGCTGTATAAAAAACTCTGATGGCTTCGACTTTTTACGGGTCCATCAACTCTATATGAAAAGAGAGGGGTAAGTATGTTACGAATCGGAGAGAATTTAAATGTAATGGTGACGAAGATTGGCACTGCCATGAAGGAGAAAGATCCTGGTCCTATCAGAGAGCTGGCGAAAGCAGAAGCGGAGAAAGGAGTGAACTGGATTGACATTAATCTGGGACCGGCGAGAAAAGGCGGGCCTGAATTAATGGAGTGGATTGTAAAGACCGTTCAGGAGGTGGTGCCGGATATACCTCTGGCTTTAGACACATCTAATATAGAGGCTATTGAGGCAGGGTTGAAGGTCCATAAAGGAAAAGCGATGATAAACTCGATCATGGCAAGACCCGAGAGGATGGATGCTATGATACCCCTGGCTGCAAAATACAATGCCCAGGTTATAGGCTTGCTCTGGGGACCTTCAGGGATGCCCCGAGATGAAAATGAAAGATCGGAGCTCGCTGTAACTCTGGTTTCCGCCATGCTGGAAGCCGGCATAGCCCCGGAGGATATCTTCGTGGATCCCATTATGACACCTGTCAACGTCCAGCAAGACCAGATAAAGAGTATGATAAATTTTATGATGATGTTTTCCGATATAGCAGAAGCCCTGGCACCAGGGCTAAAATCCACCTGTGGTTTGTCGAATGTCTCCAATGGGGCACCTGAGCACTTGCGACCCATACTGAACCAGACATTTATAGTAATTTTAGAAAAGTATGGGATGTACTCAGCGATCGTTGATGCCTTTGATCATGAAATGACCGCCTTCTGTAAGGGTGAGAGACCGAAGATCAAGAAAATAATCGAGGATGTTTGTGACGGCAATGAACCGAATCCAGCATCATTGACAAAAGAAGAACTCGATTATGTAAAAACGGCCAAGGTTCTTCTGGGACATTCCCTCTATTCGGATTCGTGGCTTGAACTCTAATTGTTTTTAAACGACTCAAAGGGGCGTTTTTCCCTTTTAATAAAGCTTCGTTCAACCCTTCGACAGGGTTGTCTGAAAAGCCTAAGTTCAAGTATTCAAAAGGGCGGATCTGGTGAGTAAACTCTTCACTATGGGACGCCCTTTTTTAACGTGGGTGAATAAATATGGAATCTAAAGTGGTGTTAGAAACAAATAACAGGTCATCTTTTCTTCAAGAGATAGAGGATAAACGAGAGGTTGAAATCTCTTCCTGCTTTCAATGTAAGAAATGTTCCAATGGTTGCCCGGTAAACTTTGCTATGGATATTATGCCTCATAAGATAATACATATGATTCGTTTAGGGTTAAAGGATGAGGTATTAAAGAGTTCTACCATGTGGGCCTGTGCTTCATGCGAAACGTGTACTACCAGATGCCCAAATGATATAGACATTGCTAAATTGATGGATGCGTTAAGACAGGTAGCCACCGATTCAGGGTTTGATACGGCACAAAAAGATGTTCCTATATTCCACTCAGCCTTTCTTTCATCAATTAAGAAGAGGGGAAGAATTCATGAATTGGGTATGATAGGAGAATATAAATTAAAAACCGGGGACTTGATGAAGGATTCAAGGCTGGGGTGGGAGATGTTCAAAAGAGGAAAGTTAAAAATCCTGCCTTCTGGAGTTAGAGGAAGAAAAGAGATTAGAGGTATCTTTGATGAAGCTGGGAGGAGAAAGAGATCATGAGGGTTTCCTATTACCCGGGTTGCTCACTAGAGGGCAGTGCCCGGGATTACGACGAATCCCTTAGGGCGGCATTTGATGTGTTGGGCATTGAACTGAGGGAGGTAGAGGATTGGAATTGCTGTGGGGCAAGCTCGGCTCATATAACCGATGATTTTCTGTCAGCGGCATTGCCTATGAGGAATCTGGAGATTGCAGAAAAAGAAAATAATGATTTGCTCATTCCCTGCATGGCGTGTTTTAACAGGTTAAAAAGCGCGGAAAAGGCAGCGATCGGTGAAATAAAAACGGATGTAAAGACATCCTATAGGGGTAAGATAAAGATTAAACATATTCTGGACTTTTTAAGCGAGGATTCAAACCTGGCCCTTATAGGAAGGTTTGTTAAAAAGCCTTTAACAGGCCTGAAGATTGTATCTTACTATGGGTGTTTGTATGCGCGTCCTCCAAAGATTACGGATGTAACTGATTATGAAGACCCGAGAAATATGGATAAATTGATAAATATTTTAGGGGCAGAGAGCAGACCATGGTCATTTAAGACAGATTGCTGTGGTGGCAATTTGGCATTGACCAGGATTGATATCGTAAAGAGATTGAGCAATAATCTTTTCGATATGGCAGTTGAGGCTGGGGCTGATTGTATAGCAGTAGCATGCCCTCTGTGCCATGCCAACCTGGATACAAGGCAGAAGGAAATATCTGATGAGTACGGAAAGGGATATTATCTGCCTGTATTCTATATAACTGAGTTAATAGGGTTGTCTATGGGGCATAGTGATGTTGAAAAGTGGCTCCAAAGACACCTGGTTGATCCAATGGGGCTTTTAAGGTCAGTGGGGCTTATGTAAATCGTGAATCGTGAGTCGTAAATAAAAAAACGATTCACCATTCACGATTTACGATTCACGAATAAAGGGGTGGTTTAGATGTCGGATAGTAACCAACTAAAGATAGGTTCAGTGATGGTCGTCGGTGCCGGCATTGCCGGAATGCAGGCATCTCTAGACCTGGCAAATTCTGGTTTTAAGGTATATCTGGTGGATGAATCAACGTCTATTGGTGGAAGAATGGCCCAACTGGATAAGACATTTCCCACCAATGACTGTTCTATGTGTACAATTTCTCCCAAGCTTATTGAATGCGATAAGCATCTCAATATCGACATAGTAACAAATGCTAAGGTAGAGGACGTCCAGGGGGAGTTGGGGAACTTCAAGGTAACAGTATTAAAACGCCCCAGGTTTATAGATGTTGAGAAGTGTAATGCTTGCGGTGATTGTATAGAGGTTTGCCCGGTAGAAGTCTTTGCCGAATTTGAAGAGGGACTGACAGACCGAAAGGCCATTTATAAAAACTTTCCCCAGGCTATACCCAGTGCATACGCTATAGATAAAAAAGGCACCTCTCCGTGCAAGGCTACATGTCCAGCTCATATCCATGTTCAGGGATATATAGCCCTTATCGCAAAGGGCAGGTATGAAGAGGCACTGGCGCTTATCAAAAAGGATAATCCCTTACCGGCAATCTGCGGAAGAGTATGTCATCATCCCTGTGAGGCAAGGTGTACAAGAGGTAAAGTGGATGAACCGGTAGCCATTGATTTTCTGAAGCGGTTTGTTGCAGACATAGAGCTTACATCAAAAGAGAAGAAACTGCCAGAGATCGAAGAAAAAAGGGAAGAGAGGATAGCCATTATAGGTTCAGGACCCGCAGGGTTAACTTCGGCCTATTATTTGGCATTGAAAGGCTATAATGTGACGATCTTTGAGTCACTTCCTGTGGCAGGTGGGATGCTCGCTGTGGGAATCCCGGAGTACCGACTGCCAAAGGATATACTCAATGCAGAGATAGATTATATAAAAGGGCTTGGGGTTGAAATAAGAACAAATACCAGGATAGGGGTGGACCTGACAATCCAGGACCTGAAGCAAGATGGATACAAAGCCATATTTTTAGCGGTTGGATCTCATATCAGCAGAAAATTGGGTATAGAAGGAGAAGACCTGCAGGGGGTTGTGCACGGTGTCCACTTTTTAAGAGATATAAGTCTTGGGAAGAAGGTTCCCCTTGGGGAAAGAGTGGCGGTAATAGGGGGAGGTAATGTTGCCATCGATTCTGTTAGAACAGCCTTAAGATTGGGGGCTAAGGAGGCGTTTATAATATATAGAAGGTCTATAGAAGAGATGCCTGCCAATGAGGAGGAGATAGAGGAAGCAGAAGAGGAGGGTATCAAAATTCATTGTCTGGTAGCTCCTGTCAGGATTTTGGGCAAGGATGGCAGGGTTGTTGGACTCGAATGTATAAGAATGAAATTGGGAGAGCCGGATGAGAGTGGGAGAAAGAGACCTATCCCTATTGAAGATTCAGGATTTATTATAGAGGTAGATGCTGTGATCCCGGCTATAGGTCAGTCTCT
>WOUX01000318.1 GCA_009773075.1 bacterium
GATCCCACCTCGCTCCTGTTCGACACCCGGTAGATAAGCGGGATTGTCCGAAAGGAATAAAAGCGGGATATTATATGAATCGCAAATCCGAACGAATCTTGCGTGCTTATCCGCCGCGTTTATGTCAATGGCGCCCCCTAAAAAGTACGGATTATTTGCCACTACTCCAATGGATCGGCCACCCATTCGAATAAATCCCGTTACCATATTCTTGGCATAATCCTTTTTGATTTCAAAAAAATGTCGGTCATCTGCAATGGTCTCAATAACTTTTCGTACGTCATAAGGTTTCCTTAAATTCACAGGCACCAAATCAAGTAGCTCCTTATCTACACGGTTCGGATCGTCTTGAGTTTCTTTAAAAGGCGGCTTTTCTTTATTGTTGAGTGGTAGAAAGCTCAATAAATCACGTGCCTTCTTTATACAATCTTGATCGTCGTCGGCTGTCACATCGCTGCAACCGCTCACTTCCGCATGCATTTTGGCGCTGCCGATATCATCCACAGTCACGTCACCACCGCCCACAGACTTGATCAGCTCAGGTGACGCAATGTACATGTGACTTTCACCCTTTACCATAAACAAGAAGTCCGTTAAAATTGGCGAATAGGCCGCTCCTGCGGCACATGGTCCCATCATCAAAGAAATCTGAGGACATACTCCCGACATGACCGTGTGAAGATAGAACATCCGGGCATATGTATCATTTAGATCTGCGTTAACAAAGTCCTGTATTCGAACGCCGCCCGAATCTACCATCCCAATGCATGGAACTTCCATTTTGATGGAATCTTCCATTACTTTTATAACTTTCTTTGCATGAACGGAGGCCATAGTCCCCCCTAATACGGTAAAATCTTGCGCATAAATGTATACCGGCCGACCTCCGACTCTTCCGGACCCTGTTATTACCCCGTCTCCGGGAAGCTCTCTGCCATCGATATCATAACCCGTAATTCGAGGCTTCCGCCAAAGATCGAATTCGAGGAAAGACCCTTTGTCTAATAATAATTCGATCCGTTCCCTTGCGGTTAATTTTCCGCGTGAATGTTGTCTGTCGACCTCTTTTGGCCCTCCACCTTGCATTAAGATCTTTCTTCTTTCTTCCACTTCTTCAATGAGCCTTTCCATTTCTTTCATACTATCCCTTCTCCTTTCCTGTTTTTAAAACAGGAAAAAATTTAATGCCATTAACCCTTGAAATCGAAAACCCTAAAAACCCAGTTTGTTAGCAACTATACTTCTATGATACGAACTCCCACCATACATAAGCTGCATCACCTTGGCCTGTTTATAATAAAATTGAAGATCGTATTCCTAGGCCTTGGCCATTGAAGCTTCTCCTCTGCCGCTATCGCCCATGCTTATCTTCCATGCGGCCTGATAAGCAATAACCCTTGATGCTTCCAAGTCAATTGCGATATCCGCACAATAATTCTGAATTGTCTGGAAACTCCCTATAGGCTGGCCAAACTGTTTCCTCTCTTTTACGAACTGCACGGTAATGTCCAGCACCCTTTGGAGTCCTCCGAGCATCTCGACACAACAGGCCGCCACAATCTTCGGCATCAGCTTTTCAATAATTTTAAAGCCATTACCGATATCGCCGACCATTCTCTCTCCGGACAATCGAACATCCCTAAAATTCAATTTGTAATACATATCAACAGAAAAGGTCGGTATCCGCTCGCAACTTAAACCTTTGTCCTGCAGGTTTACAAGAAATAGCGAGCTGCCGTGTCCGGAATCATCCAATGCCCGGCAAATTACATAGTCACTTATCCCCACGTAAGGAACAAACATAGCGCTGCCATTTAATAAGAACTCATCACCCTGATTATTCATTTTAAGCTGATGTCCCTTTTTACTCCCATTATGTGCTCCGTCAAATGCATATGTTATAATAGCATCTCCATTCACAATGGCAGGTAACAGCTTCTTTTTTATTGAATCATCAGCCTCCTCCGATAAAATTGATGCCCCGACAACAGCCGTGGCCAAATAAGGACAGGGGAACAGAAATCGTCCCATTTCCTCTATAATAATGCATACATCCATAAAACTTGCGCCAAATCCGCCGTACTCTTCGTCAACAAGAAGCCCCAACCACCCCAGATCAGCAACCTTCTTCCACAGCTTCCTGGAAAAGCCACTCGCTTTAGCATTTTCTCTCAGCAGATCAAAAGACCACTCCTTTTTAAAGAATGTTCTGGCTGAATCTTTATACATCTTTTGTTCTTTATTAATATTAAAGTCCATTGTGCCAACTCTCCTTTAATGGATTAAGATTTTCCCTTTTTGAAAGTCAGACCAAGTCCCCTTGTTGCAATGACTCCTTTAAGCACTTCGGATGTCCCGCCCTGTATGGTACAAGAAGGATTCCACAAGTATGATTCAGCCATATCGCCATTAAAGGGTGTCTCTGAAAAACCAGGCATAACTTGTCCTTGTACACCTAATATATTAGTTGCCACATTCCCAAGCTTTTGTTCAAACCGGGTGCAAAAGCATTTACTTATGGCTGCTTCCTTATTCGGAATAATTCCCTGATCAATTGTCCAGGCAACGTTATAGCATAACAATTTTCCCACCTCGAATTCGATTTCAAGATCAGCTATCTGGTCTCTGATTAATGAATCAGAGGATAACGAACGATCTTCTTTTATATATGTCCTCAAGTTTGCCAACACAGGGTAATTTTGCATTAAACGTTCAATGCCTGCTCTTTCATAGTCCACTTGGGACAATACTTGGTAAAACCCTCTGTTTTTTTCACCGGCCAGATAGCGCTTATGTACCTTGACGTTATCAAAAAAAACCTCGTTAAAACAATGCACCCCGATCATATTATAAAGCGGACGCACAGTAATTCCGGGCAATTTCATATCAACGATGATTTCACTTAAATTTTCATATTTAGGGCCTTCAGGATCTGTCAACACTAATAACCAGATATAATCCGCATTATGGGCATTGGTAGTCCAGGTTTTTTGTCCGTTAATAATATAGTAATCCCCATGTAGGCTCGCCGTTGTTGACACAGCGGCAACATCCGATCCCGCATCCGGCTCACTTATACCAAGGCAAAAGGAAATTTCAGCATTTGCGATTTTAGGCAAAAATTCCTGTTTTAACTCTTCTGAACCAAAATGCATTAATGATGGACCTATCTGACGCTCACCGAAAAAATGGTACATCAACGGTGCTTGAAAG
>WOUX01000012.1:0-10373 GCA_009773075.1 bacterium
TCTTGAATTTTAGCCCGGGGGCTTATTATTTCTCTTTGAAATGCACAACTTGAAAATGCAAAGAGCATAGATGCAGCAATGATAATAACTCTCTTCATTTGTCTTCTTTTTTATTCTAACGGCTGAATTGTCTTGTTGTACGTTTTATTTTCTCGCTTCGACCAGAGACCCGTTGATAAATTTATGGATGATGCTTGATACATAAGTTTGATAGGGTAGGCCTTCATTAACTGCTTTTTTTTGAAGCTCAATGAGGTCTCTTTCAGAAATCCGGATGTTCAGTCTCTTGTTTTTTCGCAGGGTATTGCGGGCGTACGCAATCAACTCTTTTTTTCTTTTTGCAAGGTTTTTAACGGGTATCCATTCATCTTTCTCGAAGCTATCGAGTATTTCCTTTTCTTCTTTCGTTAACTTAGTCTTCATATTTTTCTCCAAGATATCTTTGTGTTGCCTTCCTGCTTGGAATAACGGTCTTCAGAAATAACTCTTCTTCATTCTCAACATAAGGTACAAGATAGGCATAATTTGCAATAGCGATCACCATAATTCGCTGTCCGGGGTATGTCTGCTGGTCGGGATGTAGATAATCATCTAATATGTCACCTCTTTCAATGTAGAAAACTACATCCTCAAAACAAATGCCCCGTGACGCTTTGAGAACTACACTCTTTTCAGAATTCCAATTTAAATTCTTCATTGGTTATTATCAATATATCACATTGTGTGCATTACGGCAACAATAATATTTCATATGTCTTGCGATCAACAATTAATATAAGTATTACCTAATTTCCTTCCCGGTAATAAACTTAGCTTGTAAATTGAGGAAAATTGTACAGTGATTTGTTGTGAAATTCAATTATTAGTATCGATCTGCGCTGCCTAGCACACTTTTGTTCTTTTCAATGATCATCTTCATAAGCTCATCGCGGGCAGGCCCTAAGTATTTGCGCGGGTCGAATTCAGCCGGTTTTTCTTTGAATATTTTCCGGATCATGGCTGTAATAACCAAACGCCCATCGGAATCTATGTTGATCTTGCATACAGCAGATCTTGCCGCCTTTCTCAACTGATCCTCGGGAATACCAACAGCGTCTGCCAGAGCTCCACCATTACTATTGATAAGGTCAACGTATTTGAGCAGGACGGAACTGGCTCCGTGCAAAACAATGGGGAAGCCAGGAATTCGCTTTTCGATTTCCTCAAGGATGTCAAAGCGCAGTGGCGGAGGAGTAAGGATGCATTCTTTGTTGAGGGTGCACTGCTCTGGCTTGAATTTATAAGCGCCATG
Organism: bacterium; assembly: GCA_009773075.1. Taxonomy (GTDB): domain Bacteria; phylum Desulfobacterota; class UBA8473; order UBA8473; family UBA8473; genus UBA8473. The sequence goes on from WOUX01000012.1 coordinate 1,292, forward strand.
AGAGGTACCTATTGAAATTGCAAGAGAGTCAACGCCGGTCTTTTTTACAAAATCTTCAACCTCTTCGGGCTGAGTATAAGTAGACCTGTCTGCAACTACGTGGTCTTCGATGCCGGCCAGTATACCAAGTTCACCCTCGACAGTGACATCGTACCTGTGGGAGTACTCGACGACCTTTCTGGTTAGTTCGACGTTTTCCTGATAGGTAAGGTGGGAGCCGTCGATCATTATCGAAGAGAATCCGCTTTCGATACAGGAAACACAGAGTTCATAGCTGTCGCCGTGGTCCAGGTGGAGAGCTATGGGAATACTGTAGCCGAGCTCACGGGCCATTTCCACAGCACCTTTCCCCATGTTGCGGAGAAGGATGGCGTTAGCGTAATTACGGGCGCCCTTAGAGACCTGGAGGATTACAGGGGATCTGGATTGACCGCACCCGTTGATAATGGCCTGAATCTGTTCCATATTGTTAAAGTTATAAGCAGGGACAGCATATCCGCCATCCATGGCTTTTTTAAACATTTCACGTGTGTTGACAAAGCCTAGTTCTTTATAGCTGATAGCCATGATAGTCCTCCTCTCTTTTTTCTGCGTATTATCAAATAAATTTCTTAAAAAATACAATATAACACCAAAAATATCAAGGAATTTCACCTGTTTCTGTCAAAAAAATTCCGCTACCAAAAGTTCCTTGACAAAAATGCAATCTATAAGATAAAACATAACTATTCAAGAGTCAGAATCCAGAATTCAGAATAGAGATTGGTTAACCTTATGCCTTGAGTCCCAAACAAAACAAGGAGGGATTGTCTTTTTATTCTGACTTCTGACTCCTGACTCCTAGATTATTGAGGTCTATGGTATGAAGCTGACCATAAAGCGAAAGCTGCTCTTTAGTTATATGGCTATGGTTTTATTGACTGTTCTGGCCAGCACCTATGCTGTAATCAGTTTGCAGAACCTCAATAAGCTGGCATACACCATAATCAATCAGGATTTTATGGCACTTGAAACCAGCAAGGCGATGATGGATGCCCTGCTTGCCCAGGAAAGCGCCGAAAAAAAATATCTGATCCTTAAGGACCCATCCCTTGCAGAGATATTCTGGACACGAAGCCAGGAATTCAGTAACAGAATGAAGAATCTCAAAAAAAATCGTCTTTCCGGTATGACTATTATGCTTTCAAAACTATCATCGCTCCATACTCAATATGATGAGCTCTTCCATCAGGAAATAGCGCTGGTCCAAGAAAATCGTGTTGAGGATGCGTTAAATGTTTCTGAGGGGAATGGCAAAAAAATCATAGATGATATTGCATCGTATCTGCGTGGCATCCAGAATAAGGCTGAAAAGGACATTGATACGCGTATGAACCTGATTAAGTCACGGGGCATCGAGGCATCCAGGATGACAGCCATTCTCAGTGCTATAAGTCTTATTGCAGGATTGTCTCTTGCCTTTATGATTACCCATAATATTTCCATACCCCTCAAGAAGCTTGAAAAAGGGACAGGAATGATTGCCGAAGGACGGTTCGATTATGACCTTACCATTAACCGCCATGACGAAATAGGCAGCTTAGCCAGCGCCTTTACTTTCATGGCCGGACGTCTCAAGGTACTCGAAGCACTTAATCTCGATGCGTCTCCTCTGACCCGTCTTCCCGGTAATATTGCAATAGAGAAAGAGATTGAAAAACGTCTGTCAGAGAAAAAAAGCTTCTCCCTATGCCATGTGGATCTTGATAACTTTAAGCCCTTTGCGGATAAATACGGTTATGCCTGGGCCAGTGAGGTTATCAAAGAAGTCGCCGATATCCTGACGAATCAGACAAAGACCTCAGTCCAGGAAGATGACTTCATCGGGCATATCGGGGGTGATGATTTTGTTTTTATTTCCGAACCTGAGAGGTCAGAACAGATATGTAAACAGGTTGTTTCAGAGTTTGATCGGCATATCTCGAGATTTTACAGCGATAAAGACAGAGAGAAAGGGTTCATCATCGGGAAGGACAGAAAAGGTGCTCAGCAAAAATTTCCTCTCCTCACTGTGACGATTGCTATCGTGACCGATGACGGGACCCGTTTTAAAAACCCCCTTGACATGGCGAAGATGGCTGCAGAGTTAAAGGAGTATGCAAAAACATTACCTGGCAGCAACTATGTGAAATTCCCAGAACATGCCTGACACAAGGAATGGCGATATGTATAAAAAAAGATGGTTTGTCCTTTCCCTAATGATTATGTTTTTAATGTCCTGTGCTTCTGCTGTGCCAATCTCTCCTGACAAAACCGTTTACCCTCCGAAGACAGTTCCGGTGATTAAAGAGAAGGACATAGTCGACAGGTCGATGTCAGACACGGATCTTTTTCATGATGCTGTTTCATATTTGGGTAACATTGAGGTGACGGTTGACTATTTAAGAGCGAGATCAGAATTTGAACTGTTAGTAAAAACCTATCCTAAAAGCAAATGGCGCAACCTTTCTGAAACATTTATCAGGATCATTGATGACATAAAGGCATACCAGGCAAAGAGTATATCTAATCAATTGCTGCTTGATAAAGCCCAGGCAGATAAGGGCAGGCTTCTTCAGGAAAGTGAGCAGTTGAAAAAAGAGATTCGGTTGTTGAATGATAAACAGCAGACTGAAACTACCAGGCTCCTTCAGGAAAATGAGCAGTTGAAGAAAGATATCCAGCTTTTGAAAAATTTGGAGATTCAATTACAAAAAAGGGAGAGGACACTACGATAAATAGCTTATCCATGTACCTCGTTCATGTGTGTACACTCTCTCCCCTTGCGTGGTCTAACCACAGCAAGGGAATACCGATCCAGATCAATGTATCTCCTCGCTACCCTTAGAATATCATCAGCCGTTACCTCGGATATCTTTCCTGGATACTCCATAAAATTAGAGAATCCCAGACCATATCTTTCACCAAATGCCATAGTAGCTGCCTTGGCAGAATTTGTCTGTAACCCGATCTCGAAACTGCCCAGAGTATATCTCCTTGCTCGTTCTAACTCCGCAGAGTCTATTTTCTTCTCTCTAACCTTTTTAAGCTCCTTCTTTATGCCATCGATGGCCATATCCAGTTTTTCAGGGCTGGTACCGATATAAACCCCCATAAAACCAGGATCTATACCATCCTGGAAGAAAGAGGCTACAGCATATGCCAGACTCAGTTTATCCCGTAGTTCCATAAAGAGCCTCCCCCCCTGTCCTGACAAGACTGTGTTCAGAATTTCCAGAGCGTACCTGTCAGGGCTGTATATTGTTGTTCCCAAAAATCCCAGGACAAGATGGGCCTGTTTTTTATCCTTGTACGCCTCCACATTTTTAATGGATTCTGAGGGAACCTCCTTCAAGATTTTTGGGATTTTAAAGTTAGTGGCTGCAAAATCCTGAAAGGACTGTTTCACCTTTTTAATTGTGTCTTCTGCCCTGACATCGCCTACTATACTTAAAACCAGGTTTTTTGGACTGGCATAAGCTCTATAATAATCTGTCAAATCATTCTGGGTCATATTGAGTATGGATTTCCTGGTGCCCAGTATATTCATCCCATAAGGGTGATAATTGTATATAGTTTTGGCAAAGATGTTAAAGGTATAGGAGGCAAGATTGTCTTCTTGCTGCTTCAGGGCTGCGAGTATATCCGTCCTCTCCTTCTCTAATTCAGCCTTATCAAAGGTGGGATTGATTATGATGTCAGCAAAGAGTTTTAACCCCCTGTCAAAGAATCTGCTCAAAATTTCAGAGGTTAAACCAAAACTGTTCCTGCCTGAAAATCCATGGATACTCCCTGCCATGGATTCAATCCTTTGGGCGATCTCAAAGGCATTATGACCCTTGGTTCCCTTGGTAATCATCCCTGCTATGAAGTTATTTACCCCGTTCAATTTCTTCTTTTCAAATCGCAGCCCTCCTAAAAAAACTGCTCTCATTGCAACAATGGGGGTAGAATGATCTTCCTTAATCAAAAGGGTCATACCGTTTTCCATAGTTATTTTTTCTATCTGTTCTACCCCTTTTGTACAGGGTTTTGAATAGTGATGCCTTAATCTACTCTCTTCTTTTGAAGCGATATCCTTGATTGCGTCTTTGTTTATGTCGTCTCCATCGCCATCAGGCAGTAGAAACACGGCCGTTAGGTTTTTATTGTTTAGATACCTTTTTGCCACTCTCATAATGTCCTGGCTTTTAACCTTAGATATCAGGTTGATATATTCCTTTTCAAAATCTATGTTCTCTGCCACTACGTGAAAATGTCCTAATTGTCTGGCCTGCCCCTGGACTGTTTCCTTGCCATATAGAAATTCACTTTCGATATTTAATTTGGCCTTTTCTAATTCATCCTCGTTTATCTTTTCGGATTTTAATCTATATGTTTCCTCTAATATAGCCGCCAGGGCATCCTTGGATTTCTCCCTTTCCAGTATGCTGGTTATAGCTAAAAGCCCCGGTTCTTTAGGGATAAAACTATAGGAATATATGGTATATACAAGACCCCTTTGGTCTTTTACCTTCCTGAATAACCGTGAAGAGTCACCATTGCCCAGTATAAAAGAGAGGACATCGAGGGCTGGCGTATCTTTGTGGTTGATACCGGGGATATGGAATGCCGCGCTCATGTAACCTTCCATTACGTTATCAACCATAACGCTGCTTCTTATGGTTTTCTGAGGCAATTCCTGAACTCTACTCTGGCTGGCTCCTTGATTCGAAGTAAAATCTTTAAATGCCATTTCTATCTTAGGAGATATAGTATTCCTGTCAATATCTCCAACCACTATAAGGGTAATATTGCTTGGGGTATACCATCTCTTATAAAAATCCAGAAGATTGTCTCTGGTGAAACTCTTTACCGTATCTTCAAAACCGATTATCGGGCGACGGTATGTATGCGACTCGTAACTGGTGGAGAAGAGGGCTTGGGTCAACTTTACCATAGGCTGATCCTCGCACCGCTTAATCTCTTCCATGATCACTTCCTTTTCTTTTTCCAGCTCTATCGCGTCAAAAGAAGGATGCCTTACAGCATCGGAGAGTACGTCAAGCCCCATGTCGAAGAATCTGCTGGCTATTACTATATGATAGACCGTTTCATCAAATGATGTGTAGGCATTGATCTCTCCACCCGATGCCTCTATCTCATAGGCAATCTCTCCCACTCCTCTCTTCTCTGTGCCCTTAAAGAGCATGTGCTCTATTACATGGCAGATACCGGCTTTCTCATCTGTCTCATCACTACTGCCAACCTTTATCCAGACCTGGAGGGCAACTACAGGGGCAGAATGGTTTTCTTTGAAGATAACCGTCATATCGTTTTTCAATTTGGATTTTTGATAATCTTTCAAGTTCTATAACCTCAACAATCTTTTGGCATTCTCACCATATATCTTGTCAATCTCCTCCTGGGAAAGACCGCAGTTCTCTATCTGTTTCCTATATCTCCTCTGGTCTATCAGAGGATAGTCGGTACCAAATAGAATTTTATCGGGGCCGATTATCTTTACCGCAACAGGATATATTTTGTGAGTATATAAAAATATAGATGCTGCAGTATCGTAATACACCCTTTCCGCAGCCTTTGCTACCTCTGGCATCAATTCATAAAAGAGGAATCCCCCTCCCCAATGAGCCATAATAATATCTATATCAGGACAAGAAAGGATAAAATCATAATACTGTTTGATCTCTGTTTTCGCCTTTCCCACGTAGTAATGACCCACGGTCTCATTGGCATGTACCATAATTGGGATATTGAGACCCTTTGCCGCTTCTACGATCGGACGCATAACCTTTTCGTCATCTATCGCCACCCTATGAGCCTCTGTAACTATCTCACCAACACCTTTCAAGCCCAATCCAACACATCGCTCAATCTCTTTAACCATCTTGCCTCTATCTTTCAATTGAATGGAAGCGAAACCTATAAGCCTGTCAGGATATCTTTTAATAGATTCCAGGAGGTAGTCATTCCCATCCTTACAGAGTCCTTCATCTGACCATGTAAACCCACACACTACACTTTTGTCCACCCCTGACTGATCCATAGAGGCTACTAATTCTTCAGCGCCTATCATGCCAGCCTTCTTTGATTCTCCCAGCATATTGGACCGCTGTCCGCCAAATAATAAGCGGAAAAGAGGGTCCTTTTTCCGATACTTATCCAGATTGTTCCTCACCTCTTTGGAGAATATATGGGTATGGAAGTCTATTATCATATATCCCCTCCATCCGGTGATTCTTCATAGCGGGCCAAAGTGAATATCAAATCTGCTGATCTATTAAGGTATGCCAGTATCTTATCGTTGAGCAAAATATTATCTTCCTTTAACCCTACAGCCCTCCTTTCTCCCCTTCTTATTATGGTACGGGCCATGTCCAGAGACGCAGAGGCCAGAGATGTTCCTGGAATGATAAAGCTTTTAGGCAACTTTATCTTATCCTCCATCTCTTCAATAAGGTTTTGTAATTCCTGTATGTCCTCTTCTTCAATCTTCTTCTTCAACTTTCCATAATCCTTCGGATCGGTGGCCAGTTCTCCCCCTATTACAAAGAGCATTTCCTGAACCTTATAGATAATCTCCTTAACTCTCTCATTCCTGGAAAGGGCTCTGGCAAAACCCAGTGTGGAATTGGCCTCGTCCAGGGTGCCGTAGGTTTCAGGTCTCGGATCGGATTTGCGTATTCTCTGACCATACAGCATACTGGTGTATCCTTCATCGCCTTTTTTATTAAACAGCTTCATAAATCCTCCCTATCTACTTCTTTCTACTGCATACTGATTTTTCCATAAACACCATCATATCCTGGTATAACCTTCAGCTTTCCTTCTCTTACCTTCATGATTCCTTCTAAGATATTTGGTTGGGTAAGCCCTGTCAATTCATCCCTGGATAGATATAAAAGGATGTTGAACTCATTCCCCCCCTTTGCGATCATTTTTTCATACTCTCTTCTTACTTTGACTGTATTTACACCGCATCCCAGCACTTCGGCGATAATTTCCTCCAGTGGGACCAGATGCCTGGCAGGGATTGCCCCCTCTGGCACAAAACCTTCAGGGCGATCCGAGAGGGTTTCTACGCGGTGCATTACCCCAATGGTAAGTCCTCTTTTGCATACCGGACATATATTATCGTTGTTTTTGCTCTCAGATGGAGAAAAGAGAATACCACAGTTTCTGTGTCCATCATAATGATACTTTCCTCCCTCAGGAAAGAATTCTACGGTAAAGAGCAGCTTACTGTGATCCTTTTCTCTCAGGCACTTTATGATTTGATTATAGTTTAAATCACAATTAAAAACATTTGCCTCCCTGCCTATTTTAGCGGGTGAATGGGCATCGGAGTTGGAAATCAGGGTGATTCTGTCTAAAGCAGAAAGCCTCCAGTTCATCTCCGGGTCTGAAGACAAACCGGTTTCGATAGCATAGATATATTCAGCTTGATCCCCGAAACACTCCTCCATAGAATCAAAACCTGAATTAGCCCCGAAAAGAGAAAACCACGGGGTCCACGCGTGGGCAGGTACAAGAAAGCACTCTTCAGATGTATCCAATACCAGTTTGACCAGGTCTTTGACATGGAATCCAAAGGTGGGTCTGCCGTCGGAACTGAGCTTGCCCCTTCTTCCCAATTTTGCGTTTATCTTCTCCACTACTTCTAAAGTAGGGGCAAAGACAAGTGTATGAATCTTATGGAGCTTCCCCGCCTGAGAGAAAATATTGCTTACCTCGGCAGTCAAGACAAAGCTAACGTTTTTGCTTCCGTTCTTCAGGGTTAGAAGGTTACCATCAGAAGGCTCAAGTTTTGTTTTTAGTTCAGCAAAGTATGAGGGATGAGTGAAGTCTCCAGTCCCCAACACGGTGATTCCCTTAATCTCTGCCCACTTGCCAAGGGTTTCAACTTCCATATCTTTGCTGGTTGCTCTACTGTACCTGGAATGGACATGGAAATCTGCTATGAATCTCATACCCCTCTTCCCAGGGTTACTGTTATATAATCTTCACCAAAAACTTTCTGTTTCTTGGGCCATCGAACTCACAGAAGAATACCGACTGCCAGGTTCCCAATGCCAATTTCCCGTCCTCTATAATAATAGTTTCGGAAGACCCCACCAGACTCGTTTTTATATGGGCGTCTGAGTTGCCCTCTGTATGGCGATAGTTATCATCAGGTGGAATAAGCTTTCCGAGTTTCATGATGATATCTCTTGGAACATTGGGGTCAGCATTCTCATTTATGGTGACAGCCGCTGTGGTATGGGGAACAAAGACACAACAGATTCCATTTCTCACCTTGCTGTCAGTAACTGCCTTTTGAATCTGATGGGTTATATCCAGCATCTCTGTTCGTTGGCCGGTTTTAACTGAAAATGTCTGCATCTTGAATATCCTCCTGTTAACCTTGAGGAAATTCCTTTTCTGGAAAATAGTCTTGGCTTTGAAAGAAGCTATTTCTCTTCGGTAACGATTAGGCAAGCTTTCTATCTTTTAATTTATCTACTGTTTTCTAGCATAGCTTTTAGATAAGGTTTAGTCAAACCCTTTTTCATCAAAAAATCACAGGCATTCTTATACCGCTTGACATCCAGGCACTATATCTTGGGGTAGTTTCCCCTTGACACACAAGCCCCTTTCCGCTATATTCCCTTCTGCTACCACCAGAAGCTGGTTTTTTATCCATCCTACGTAGTCCTGTCTTTTTTAGATGCTAGGTTGACTCATGCTTAATTTGCGGACAACCCATCACCCACTTCAAGAAAAGAGAAAGAGTAGAAGGTTAGAGCCTACCCTGATGAGCCCTTATCCTAGAGCAAAGCAATGGGAAATCCGAGGTAGGAAGGGGAAAAGGAGATGCAGTATGTATAAAACAAAGTCTGTTTTAAAAGCATTACTAATATCCCTTGTCATTACTGCTTGTTCAGGCAATCCCCTTGCCGCTGAAAAGCTTGCCCCTGAAGGTAGTAAGCAGGGGCCCGAGATTTTTGTGCAAATAGGGCATTCAGCCGAAATTCAGACGCTGGTGTTTTCCCGGGACGGGAAATACATGGCTTCCGGGGACAAC
>WOUX01000012.1:10382-10895 GCA_009773075.1 bacterium
GGCGAAAATGTGATAGCGCTAGTGTTTCTGAACGACGGAAAAAGCCTTGCGTCAGCCGGTGGCAGTTTCGATGAGACGATCCGGATATGGGATATCGCCACGGGCAAAGAGACTTTCAAATTTCCCACCAAATTTTTTAAGGGCTCCGGTAATAAGATTGTCAGATTTTCTGACAACGGCACATATGCCCTCATCGCCAAGAGCGACTCCACCTATGGTGATGGCGATGGTTCAACAAAAATAAAAGTTGTCGAAACCGCGACCGGTCGGGAGGTCAGGGATCTATCAGGGATCAAGGGAGCAGAGCAAAGGTGTGCCAGTCCACCTAACTCCCCATCGCGTTCTTTTGAAAAGGCGATTCTTTCCCCCGACGGGGGACAGGTGCTTGCCGTCTTCGAGTATTCGCTGAAGCTTCTCGATATCAAGAGCGGAGAAGTAATTCGGACATATCAGGCCGAAAAATATCCCTTATCCCCGAATATGAGATCCGCCGCATTCTCCCCCGACGGGAAA
>WOUX01000319.1 GCA_009773075.1 bacterium
ACTGAGGCTCTAATGGAGTTTGTCGCTACGGATATATCAAAAGACTCCTATGTTAATATTATGGCACAATATCGCCCTATGTATAGAGCAGATGAGTTCCCTGAGTTAAACAGGAAAATTACTGTACAGGAATATCAGAAGGCAATAACAATTGCCAGAAGTGCCGGACTGCATAGGGGGTTTTAACCCTTTATCCCAACCAGGGTTAAAAGCTTCCTTGTGTCTTCATGCAATTCATCCCAGACTGTTGAAATAGCATTCTTACTTACCCATATAGCCTCTCCCACATCGTCATCCGGTTCGAGCTCTCCTCCTATTACCTCTGCCAGATAATCAATATAGACTACATGGAGTTCTATCTGATCTCCTGATCTTACTATCCTTTCAAAGGGTTTTATAGGGGTTTTTAAATTGATATCCAGATGGGTCTCTTCTTTCACCTCTCTCTTAATCCCATCTTCTATCTTTTCACCAAGATTGAGTTTTCCGCCAGGGCAGATCCATTTTCCCTGCCAGAACCCACCTCTCTCTGGAATATGCTTTACAAGGAGGATATTCCCTTTTCCATCCTCGATAACCGCTCCTACGGCAACAGTAATCCTATCTTTTTCCATCGAAGATTTCTACCCCTTTCATAAAAGTTCGCCATTCACCGTTTCAGCCCCTTTTCCTAAAGAAAACCCTTACAGGTGTTCCATCGAATTCAAAATTTTCGCGTATCTTATTCACTATATATCTCTCATAGGAAAAGTGAATCCCTTCAGGATAGTTGACAAAGATAACGAATGTAGGGGGCTTTATTGAAACCTGAGTTGTATAATAGAGTTTTAGTTCTTTGTTTCGGTACATCGGCGGTGGATTAGAGAGTATAACCTCTTCGAAAACCCTGTTTAACTCAGAGGTAGGCACTCTTCTCTGATACTGTTCTGCTACTCTGTCAACTAAGTCTATAATCTTCAGTGCCCTCTGCCCGGTTAGAGCCGAAACGAAAATAATAGGGGCATATCTAATAAATTTTAGATTATACCTTATATCTTCCGTATACTTATAAATAGTATAAGAGTCCTTTTCAATCAAATCCCATTTGTTCACCACCAATACAGATGCCCTTCCTTTATCATGTGCCAGACCGGCTATTTTGGCATCCTGTTCGGTGATCCCTTCTTTGGCATCTATCAGGATAATGGCTACATCGCATCTGTCTATACTTTTCAATGCCTCAACTACGCTGTATTTTTCCAGTTGGCGACTGATCCTCCCTTTTCTTCTAATCCCTGCTGTGTCGATCAGAAGGTACTCTTTTTCCCCTATTTTAAGTGGTGTATCTATGGCATCTCTAGTGGTGCCTGGTTTTTCGCTGACTATCACCCTTTCATTCCCAAGAATCCTGTTAACCAGGGATGATTTTCCTACGTTTGGTCTTCCCAGCACGGCTATCTTTACTAAACTCTCATTGTATCTTATCTCGGAGGATGGAGGAAGAAGACTGAGCGCCTCATCCAACAGATCACCAATCCCTCTTCCATGTTGTGCTGATATTGCTTCTCTCAACCTTTTGGCTATATCTATATCTGTAGGTGTAAGCCCCTCTTTACCGTCAACTAAGAAGATAATCAAATCCGCCTCTTCTATCGCCAGCTGAACTTGCTGATGGATATGTAAAGCCACTTCGTCATTGACCCCCGGCTCAAAGCCACCGGTATCAATTAATAAAAAAACACCTCCATCCCACTCCGCTTCAGCATAGTTTCTATCCCTGGTGATACCCGGTTCATCCCCTACAATAGCCTTTTTTCGCCTTACGATCCTGTTGAAAAGGGTCGATTTTCCTACATTGGGTCTGCCTACAATTGCGATTACCGGTTTCATATTTTATCCATAACCTAGCTTCCTCAAAGCTCTTATGTCCTTGCTCCAATCTTTCTCCACTCTCACCAATAATTCCAGGTAGACCTTAGCATCTAAGAGATTTTCAATGTCAATTCTTGCCAGCTGACCGATTCTCTTCAACATACTCCCTTTTTTGCCTATTAGAATCCCCTTTTGAGAGGGTTTTTCCACATGGATTGCAGCCCTTATAAAAATGGTATTTACACCCTCCCTCTCTTTAAAATCGTTTATTACAACGGCCACTGAATACGGTATCTCCTGAGAGGTAAGATGGAAGATTTTTTCCCTTATTATCTCTGCCACTATAAAACGCTCCGGCAGATCCGTAATCATTTCTTCAGGAAAATACTTCGGTCCGAAGGGGAGTAAGCCCTCTATTTCCTTTATTAACAGATTAACCCCTTGCCCTGATAAAGCTGATATGGGGATAATACTTTTAAAATCGTATAGCTTGCTGCACTGATCTATCAAGGGTAAAAGGGATTCTTTTCTTATTAAATCGATCTTATTTAACACCAGGATAATTGGTATCTTAACGTTTTCAAGGGTCTCAATAACAAAACGGTCTCCATCGGCAATGCCTGTATTAGCCTCGACCAAAAGCAGGATTATATCCACATCGCTGTAAGTCTTGATCGCTTCCTTCACCATATATCTGTTTAGTTGAGGTTTTGCCTTGTGTATTCCCGGGGTATCGAGAAAAATCATTTGGGCAATAGGGTTGTTTTTAATCCCCAGTATCCTGTTTCTAGTAGTCTGGGGTTTATTCGAGACAATCGCAATCTTCTCCCCAAGAACATAGTTTAGCAGAGTAGACTTCCCTACATTAGTATTGCCAATTATGGATATAAAGCCTGATTTAAAATTCATAGTTCAGCGCTCAGAGTTCAGGGTTTAGGGTTCAACTGTGAACTGTGAACAGTGAACCGTGAACGGTTAAGTTCTTCATGGTCAATACAAAAAGTGGAAGAATCGGTTATTAATTCAAGGCTACCCTTCTTGACGCTTATCTCTTGGATAACCTTTATATCTTTCTTTTTATATCTTTCCTTCAGTTTAGCGATATTCCCGTTTTTTTGTCCACAGAAATAGGAATACTCCTCCGGCCTTACCCTGAAAACGAGTCTTTCATCATAGAGAAGGCTTTTTTCAATCAACATCTCCGCCATCTCGAAAAAAATAGCAGACTCTACCAGATGACGAAAGGAGGGGTGATAAGGGCCTGCAATAATGGTTCCCTGTCTTTCTAACTCAGGGGTTGATTGCAACCCAAGTCTTATCACCGGAATATCAGCAATTTTAAATCTTAAAAGGGCCTTTTTGCAGATATTTACAGCTTCATCCAATGTCATTGGCAAAAAGCCCCCTCTTAAATAAAGCTCCTCTAAGGGAGTATCTTTGATAACCAGGGTAGGATAAATACGCACAAAATCCGGCCTCATTTTTATAATCTTATCTACCGTATTTATAATTAGATCCGAGGTATCTTCTGGCAAACCCGGCATAATTTGAAGCCCCAGCTCCAAATCA
>WOUX01000320.1 GCA_009773075.1 bacterium
ATAAAGAGTGCAATGTAATTCTCCTTTCTGGAAACGGCCGCTGCTTCGCGGCTGGAGACGATGTTATTGGTATGAGCCCAGAAGGAGCACCTATGCTGGTAGACAGAAGACCGGTTGAGCAGCTAATCAAGGACTACGGCTCCGAAGATGAAGTGTGGCACCAATACAACATTGAGCACGACCACTTGATTACTTATATTGGCCCACATAAATTGCGCACCAATCCAAAGCCAACGATCGCCATGGTGCACGGGTGGTGTATTTATGGGGGATATATCATGGCCACATCCTGCGACGTAGTCTTCGCTTCAGAGGATGCCTTGTTACTGGGGGGTGCCATGGGATGGTGGGACTTAGGCCACCGCAAGGCCATGGAGCTTATCATGGAGCACCGTTTTCTGACCGCTCGCGAAGCCCACGAATACCACCTGATCAATCGAGTCTACCCCGACTACGAAATCCTGGAGAGGGAAACTCTCGCCTTCGCATATCGTGTCGCTTACGAGTCCCCCAGCGCCATTAAGCGTGCCAAGATGTCGCTTTTACAACAAATGGACATCATGGGCTACACAACAGCGGTTGAGGTCTTACGTACCCCGTTTTCGCAGACATGGCGAGACTGGGCAATGGATGGGCGAATCAGATATGAGGGAGCAGGCATAGCTCGAACCCCTGTGGCTTTACGCAACCTCGCAGCAAAGCTGGAGTCAGAGGGAAAGGAGGTGCCCGAGAATGTCCAGGGAGCGATAGCTAGAGCCAAAGAGAGGGATGATAGGGAAAAGTGGCAGAAAGCCCTCCATCAAGAGTGGAGGTCCGATAACCGAGTGGAACGTACGAATGCTCAGGCGAAGGCATATGATGACTATAAGAAAACTTTCGACGAAAAGATAGATAAGGAGCTACAAAGAAGAGGGCTTAGCCTCGAGCAGCTTAAAATCCCTGTGAGGGCTTGAACTCAGAAAACAGAGCTGCGCAAGGAAAGGGTTGATGAAAAATCGGACATTTCTTTAGGAGGTGAAGAGATGGCGGCAAAGCTGCAGCAAGGTGTTTTACCTTTCAGAATAGAGAAAAGCGATGAGCCACTCATAGCGAGGGCGGGGCTGGTCTTACCCTATGAGATGGCTAGAGCCCTGAAACTGCCTCAGGTCATTGACCGGGAGCTACCTGCCATTGCTGGATGGAAATTGAATGAATAGGAAGGAAAGTTACAGTATTTTTGTGATAACCAAGTTATAAGAAAGGAAGTGAATAAAAAATGGCGCATAAAATGAGTCAAGGAGAACATGCACGATTACTACCAACAACAGAAAAGGGGTTGCCGGAGCATGAGGAATTTACTCCAGAGAAGCAGGCAAGAAGAAGATTCAGGGCAAACAAGCCATTCTATCCTAGGTCTATTTACTTCAATAGACAGGCATCAAAGGACGGGATCAGACACTTTGTAGACGGTATGGGTGATCTTAACCCTTTATTCAGGGATGAGGAATATGCCAAGAAGAGTAAATATGGCAGTATTATTTCCCCAGGTTGCTATCTATTCACCATTCAGTGGGTGGCACCAGGATTCGGGGGTGCAGGAATACATGGTTGGTACTCTGGTGGGGAGTGGGAATGGTATAGACCAATTTTTGCCGGTGACGAGTTTACTGTTGTTTGTGCCCTCCGAGAGCTGGAGGAAAAGCATGGCGAGATGGGAAAGGGGAGAACCTGGATTGACTGGGGCGAGTCTATGTACTCAAACCAGAGGGGCGAGATCGTAGGTAAGGAGAAGGGTTGGGCTGTTATGGCTGAGAGGGCAACTTCAGGTTCAGCAGGGAAGTATCGTAATACCCCACGGCCTACCTACACCAGAGAAGATTGGGTTAAGTTCCTTGATATGTATGATGATGAAGAGATAAGGGGAACTGAGTCCAGGTATTGGGAGGATGTACAAGTAGGTGATAAAGTTGGCCCGATGATTAAGGGACCTTTGAGCGTCAGGGATGAGATTGCATGGCTGATGGGAGCCGGCAGCCCATTTTTCAGGGCGCACAAAATAGAATACCAGTACGAGAGCAGACATCCCAAGACGCTGGAATATGTAGAGGAGACAGGTGATGCAGATGTTCCTGAACTTGTTCACATATTAGACTGCTTTGCCCGTACCATAGGGGTGGAGAGAGCTTATGATTATGGCTGCCAGAGAATGAGCTGGCTATGCAACCTCTTCACTAACTGGATGGGTGATGATGGCTTTCTGTGGAAGATGCGCGGAGACCTGAGGGTATTTAACCAGATAGGTGACATCACTGTCTTTGAGGGAAAGGTTACCAGGAAGTATATAGAAGAGGGGAAGTGCTGTGTGGACATCGAGGCATGGGCCAAGAATCAGAGGGATGAGTGGTCAATGCGCCCCAACCCTGCCACAGTAATCCTTCCCTCAAAGGAATATGGGCCAGTGGTTTATCCTAATCCTTCACCTAAGCTAATGGAGGAGATAAAGAGGGCAAGGCCTTTGGATGACCTTATTAGAGAAGGGCTGATTTAGATGGATAGTCTGCTTGATTCGGTAAGGGTCTTGGATTTAGACAAACAGTCTGTTAAGGGGTGAATTTTTTCCTTGAAGAGCTATTGCTGGATGGAAATTGAATGAATAGGAAAGGAGATTAAGGAAGAATGACAAGCAAACAAAAAAAGGATTGGTCAAAGCACCCCAGGGTATCGGTGATCGGTGAAAAGAAACTTCCTGATCATGGTAAGATCACTAAAGAGATGGAGGAAAGAAGAAATTCCAGGTCTCACATTCCCTTTTCTCCCCGGGGTTTCTATTTCAACACACAGGCTACTAAAGATTCAATCAGGCACTTCGCGGATGGCATGGGTGATACCAATCCACTTTTCAGGGACGAGGAGTACGCCAAAAAGACTAAGTACGGCAACATTATC
>WOUX01000013.1 GCA_009773075.1 bacterium
TGCTGGGGATCATCGGTGTCGACCGGAATAGAATCTGTTTCGGGCAATTATCCTCTGCCGAAGGGACCCGTTTTGTTGAATTGGCGGAGAGCTTTACCAAAAGCATAAAAGAACTAGGTGCTTTGGGAACCGAGATAAAAGAGGATAAAGAAGATTTGAAGTTCAGGCTTGAGGCGGTAAAGGCAGCGGTTGAAGGTGAAAAACTGAGATGGGTTATTGGAAAAAAGACAGAATTCATGGGTATAGGGAATAAATATGGGGAGATGTTTACCCGACATGAGATGGACAGGCTTTTAGATGGGTTAATCATGGATGAAGTTGCGGTAAGGGAAATACAATTGCTATTGCAAGAAAGGCCTTTGTCGGTTAAACAGATTTCGGAAAGGTTAAAAATACCTTCCAACAGGGTATTGAGCTACATAGCTGGTTTGAGGAGAAAGGGTGTTGTGGGTCTGGAGAGGGTAGATGGAACCTCTCCACTATATGGTCTGCAAGAGCAAGGATTCTGAATTGGGAAATAAGGCTGTACTAATCATAGGTGGCGGACTGGCTGGCATACAGTCGGCGTTAGAACAGGCTGAGTCCGGGAATACGGTGTACTTGGTTGAAAACTCTCCGGGAATCGGTGGCGAGAGACTCTTGTACAATGAGGACTCAAAGACTGTTGATTTTGTCTCTCCGGATCTGGAAAAGGTTAAGAAGAATAAAAATATCAGGATAATTACCAATGCAGACATAGAAAAGGTTGAAAAGAGTAACGGTAAATTCGATGTCAAAATAAAAAAAAGGGCCATCAGGGTCATCGAAGAGAGGTGCGATGATTGTAAAGCCTGCATTAAGGTATGTCCGGTAAACCTCTGGGATGATGAGAATCAGGGATTATCCTTTAGAACAGCCATAGATTTTTTTGATCATGTAAACCCTTCCTACAACATAGTCAAAGAGACACCAGTTTGCCAGAGGACCTGCCCTGTACACCTGGATATCAGAGGGTATATCGGTTTCATTGCCGACGGTAAATTTGAAGAATCCCTTGCCCTCATCAAAGAGGTACTCCCTTTCCCATCCATATGTGGGCATATATGTCCACATCCATGTGAAGAGGAGTGCAATAGAGGAAGAATAGATTATCCACTTTCTATACGGGATTTGAAGCGTTTTGTCGCCGATATCGAATTACAGGATGCCTTAAAACCTAAGCCATTGATGATAGTAAAGGGAGAAGATAAAGGAAAAAAGGTAGCCATAATCGGGGCAGGACCAGCAGGGCTTGCCTGTGCCCATGATCTGGCTTTGCTCGGTTATGGTGTGACTGTTTTTGAGGCTTTGCCCAGACCAGGGGGGATGCTGGCCGTGGGCATTCCCGATTATAGATTGCCCCGGGATGTCCTGGAAAAGGAGATAGCTGCAGTAAGTGCAGTGGGGGTGGAGATCAGGTGCAATACGGTTATTGGTAAAGGCTTAAGCCTTGATGATCTCTTTAACAAGGGTTATGAAGCTGTCTTTATCACTGTGGGTGCCCACAAGAATCAAGAGATGAGAATACCAGGGGAAGATGCCCGGGGGGTTATTCCAGGGGTTACCTTTCTTCGAGATTTGAATCTGGGGAACCCCGCTGATGTGGGTGAAAGGGTAGCCGTAATCGGTGGGGGTAATGTGGCCATCGACTCTGCCAGATGTGCCCTTAGACAGGGTGCAAGGGATGTAACCATACTCTACAGGAGATCGAGGCAGGAAATGCCGGCAAGTGATGAAGAAATAGAGGCAGCCATGGAAGAAGGTGTTAAGATAGAATACCTGGTTGCTCCTCTGCAAGTATTTACTACAGATGGTAAAGCGGCAGGTCTCAGGTGCATGAGGATGGAGTTAGGAAAGCCTGATACATCAGGAAGAAGAAGGCCGATACCGGTTGAGGGTTCAGAGTTCGATATAGAGTTGGACACGTTAATACCTGCTATAGGACAGGTTCCCGATATATCTTTCCTTGGTGAAAGTTCTGGGATTGAGTTGACAAAGAGGGGGACAATAGCTGTCAATCCAGATACCCTGGAAACAAGCAGACCAGGGGTTTTTGCCGGTGG
This sequence comes from bacterium, assembly GCA_009773075.1. Lineage (GTDB taxonomy): Bacteria > Desulfobacterota > UBA8473 > UBA8473 > UBA8473 > UBA8473. The sequence goes on from WOUX01000013.1 coordinate 2,082, forward strand.
TGACTGTCAAACCGGACCTAAAATAGCCATTGAGGCTATAGCAGCCGGCAAGAAAGCAGCCGTATTCATTGATAAGTATCTCAGAGGGAAATGACCGGTTATGGTGGAAGAGAAGAAGAGATATATACTAGAATTTTCAGATATTCCCGCAGAGCGTCAATCGGTACAGGAACTTCCTGTCGAAGAGAGGATAAATAATTTTAATGAAGTGAGTCTCGGATTTACGGAAGATGCAGCCGTGAAAGAGGCAAAAAGGTGTCTGAGCTGCCGCAGATGCCTGGGATGTGGGCTTTGCCTGGCAGAGTGCGATAAAGATGCGATAGTTTTTGAACAGGCTGATGAAAAGCTTGACATATCTGTTGATTCTATGATAATCACCACTGGGGTAGAAAGGGTTTGTTCTCCACCGCCAGAAAGATTTGGCTATGGCAGATATGCTAATGTAGTTACTGATATTGAATTTGAGCGAATTTTGAGCGATAATGGCCCTTATGTCGGCCTTTTGATTCGGCCTTTCGATGGAGAGATACCAAGGAAAATAGGTTTTGTATGCTGGGCTGACAACAATGAAGGCAGAGGTGAAAGCGGTATTAAATCTTTGAGTTATGCTATCCATGAGGCTATGTTGACAAAGAATAAGGTTGATGGATTGGAGATATCCCTGTTTCTTCCTGATAATGACGACTATATAAAGGAATTAAAGAGAAATGACGGAAAAGTGCCGGGGGTTAGCACTAAAAAGGGAGGGATAACGGCCATAAAAGAGGTTCAGGAGAGCAAAAATCTCATAGTCCGGTGGGACGAAAATGGGAATGTAAGAGAAGATGAATTTGAGATGCTTGTATTGTCGACAATGCCTGAACCCACGACTTATATAATAGAATTGGCAAAAAAACTTGACATAAATCTGGAGGGTATGATGGTAGATACTTTACTATTCGAGACCTCTAAAAAGGGTATATATCTCGCTGGAGGCATTTGATATAAATAAGGGGGGGAAGAAGGAATCATGCTTGAGGCGATAATTAGCTATAGCAATAATGTTGATAAAGAATTTTTCAAAGGTCTCAAAGCAAGGCAGAAAGAGGAGTGAGGATGGTTAATTTAACGATTGATGGGAAAGAGGTTGCAGTAAAAGAAGGTACTACAATTTTAAAGGCTGCAAGGTTTGCAGGAATCAAGATCCCTACCCTTTGTTATCATGAGAGGTTGAACCCTATAGGCTCATGCAGGATGTGTATTGTGGAGATCGAGGGTTTGGCTCATCCAATGACAGCGTGTAATACACCTGTTACAGAAGGGATTATCGTAACGACGGATTCTCCTCGGCTTCAAAAAATGAGAATGGAGACCCTCAAATTGCTTTTGGTGAAACATCCCCTGGACTGTCCGGTATGTGATAAAGGGGGTGAATGCACCCTTCAGAATCTGATACACGAGTTTGAGATAGAAGGCACAATATATCAGGCTGAAAGAGAAGATAGAGAGTCTTTATACCCTACACCCCTTATTCACTACTGGCCAGACAGGTGTATAATGTGTCTGCGCTGTGCTACAGCCTGCAGGGAGATAAAAGGATTAGGAGCAATCGATATTGATGGTTCAGGCTTTAACACGAGTATAACCGCTGTAAATCGGGATAAGTGCGAATCCTGCGGCGAATGTATCCAGGTATGTCCTACAGGTGCTTTGACAGAAAATTTAGGCCGATATAAGGGACGTCCATGGATGGTGAATCGGGTTATGACTACATGTACCTATTGTGGATGTGGATGTCAGCTTGAGATCAATGTGTTTAATAACAGGATAGTGGGTATAACAACAAAAGATGATATCGGTGTAAATAAAGGCAGTTTATGTGTAAAGGGGCGTTTTGGATATGAATTCATAGAGAGTGAGGAACGGCTTACTAAACCCCTTATCAAAAAGGATGGAAGGTTTCATGAGGCGAGCTGGGATGAGGCGCTCGGTCTTGTTGCTGAAAAACTCAAAGGAATCAAAGCCTCTCATGGGGCTGATGCCATTGCAGGTCTTTCTTCTGCCCGCTGCACCAATGAAGAGAACTATCTCATGCAGAAGTTCATGCGGGCAGTTATTGGAACAAACAACATAGACCACTGCGCCAGGCTTTGACACTCCTCTACCGTGGCAGGTCTTGCCACAGCATTTGGCAGCGGGGCAATGACAAATCCCATCGCTGACGTCTTAAAGTCAGAGGTTATATTGGTAACAGGAAGCAATATCACAGAGAATCATCCGATTTTTGCAAATTACGTTAAGGAAGCAGTTTTAAAGAAAGGAGTCAGATTAATAGTTGTTGATCCCAGGAAGATTGATCTGGTTGATTATGCAAGCATCTGGCTTAGACCAAAACCTGGTACTGATGTTGCCTGGATTAATGGGTTACTCCATGTTATTATTAAGGAAAATTTGCATGCTGCAGAATATATCAAGGAGAGAACCGAAGGGTTTGAGGAGCTTCAGGCTTGTGTTGAAAAATACAATCCGGAGTATGTTTCAGAGATAAGCGGCATACCATCCTCAGATCTGATTAATGCGGCTCTTACCTATGGAAAGGCAAAACCTGCCTCAATAATGTATGCTATGGGGATCACCCAGCATATAACAGGAACAGACAATGTAAAGTCCCTGGCAAACCTTGCAATGCTATGTGGTAACGTTGGCCTTGAAGGAGGAGGGATTAACCCCTTACGGGGACAGAATAACGTTCAGGGGGCTTGTGACCTTGGTGCCTTGCCAAATGTTTTCACAGGCTATCAACCGGTTGCCAATGATGAAGTCAAACAAAAATTTGAAAAGACATGGGGGGTGGATAGTCTACAAAGTACAGTTGGACTTACAGTCACTGAGATGTTTAATGCCACAGAAGAAGGAAAAGTAAAGGCAATGTACATTATGGGTGAAAATCCCCTGCTCAGTGACCCTGATGTTCATCATATAGAACATTGTGTAAAATCGTTGGAATTTTTAGTAGTCCAGGACATATTTTTAACAGAGACAGCGGAGTACGCTGACGTGGTTCTTCCCGGTGTATCTTTTGCCGAAAAGGATGGAACATTTACAAATTCTGAAAGAAGGGTTCAACGGGTAAGGAGGGCGATTCAACCACGAGGAGAGGCCAGAGAAGACCACTGGATAATATGTGAGTTGTCAAAAAGGATGGGATACCATATGGATTATGGTAGTCCGAGTGAGATTATGGAGGAGATACGCACAGTAACCCCCAGCTATGCAGGCATAACTTATGAACGGATTGAAAAAGAAGGTATTCCCTGGCCCTGTCCGGGTGAAGACCATCCTGGAACACCAATCCTTCACTTAGAGAGATTTGCAAGGGGTAAAGGGCTATTCTCTGCCATCGATTACAAAAAACCTGCTGAATTACCAGATAAGGAGTATCCGTTTTTGCTTACCACAGGAAGGGTATTGGAGCACTACCATACGGGCACAATGACTCGTAAAGGAAAAGCGCTTAATATGCTTTATCCTGAACTTCTGGCAGAGATAAATCCGGAAGATGCCGTGGGTTTGGGTATTGAATCCGGTGATTTTGTTACTGTAGCATCCCGTCGAGGGGATATTAAGGTAAAGACAATAATTAGTGAACGCCCTGACAGGGGAGTCATATTTGTTCCCTTTCATTTCAAGGAGTCGCCAGCAAATATATTAACAATAAATGCTATTGATCCTATTGCGAAGATACCGGAATACAAGGTATGTGCCGTTCGGGTTGAGAGACAGAAAGATAGAACAGGAGATTGACAAAGGGTCAATTTAAAACATAACAGGTGCATATCTAAATAAGGAAAAAGGGCACGGATTTCTTTAATAACTTAGGCGGTATAATAAACTTGTGGAATGCAGAATAAATGGTTTGAGGATGTAAGAATGATGGACTCGTAAAAAGTCAAAATTGGGATGGCAAAGTAAAAAGCTCCAGATGCAAGGCGCGCAAATCCGAAGGAGTGAGGCGTACTTAGGGGTACGCCGCAACGACTAAAGATGCAGTGCAACGCCGCAGATGGACTTTTTACGAAGCCATCAAGAATAAAACAAAAGGGGAAGAGGAAATTATGCTTGAGGCGATAATTGCTATAGCAATAATGTTAATAAAGATAACTGTTGTCTTTTCTGTTCTCATGTTAATGGTAGCCTATGTTCCTTTAATGGAAAGGAAAGTTCTGGGACACATGCAGGTCAGGTACGGGCCAAATAGGGTAGGTTGGCATGGATTGTTGCAGCCTATTGCCGACGGATTGAAGCTCTTCTTTAAGGAGGAGATAACTGTCAGCCGGGCCAACAAAGGGATATACCACCTTGCTCCGGTTATATATATGGCCTGTGCACTGGTTGTCTATGCTGTCATCCCATTCGGAAATGAGATAAAAGTCTTGGGGAGGGTGATCCCACTGCATATTGCAGATGTAAATATCGGGATTCTCTATATCTTTGCCCTCTCTTCCCTGGGGGTATATGGTTTGGTTTTAGCTGGTTGGTCTTCAAACAATAAGTATTCTCTATTAGGAGCCATGAGGGCTTCTGCTCAGATGATCAGTTATGAGTTGCCACTGGGACTTTCTGTTATAGGTGTTTTAATGCTGACCGGGTCTCTCAGTATGGTTGAGATAGTAAAAGCCCAGGAGAATGTATGGTTTATCGTGTTGCAACCTTTGGGGTTTCTTCTGTTTCTTACCTGTGCCTTTGCAGAGACTGGCAGGACGCCGTTTGATCTCGTGGAATGTGAAAATGAGCTTGTTGCCGGTTATCAGACGGAATACAGCTCTATGAAATTCGCCATGTTCTATATGGCAGAGTATACGCATATCATTGCTGTAAGCGCCATTGCGGTAACCCTTTTCTTAGGGGGATGGAGAGGCCCCTTTTTGCCTCCTGCACTTTGGTTTTTAATTAAGGTCATTGCCCTTGTGTACTTTTTTATCTGGGTTAGGGCTACCTATCCCAGGTTCAGATACGACCAGCTCATGCAATTTGGATGGAAGGTACTGCTTCCGCTGGCTTTAGTCAATATTGTTATAACCTCTTTTATTATGGTAATTATTTAAGCAAAATGGTAACTACTAAGGTAGATAGACTGAAGGCGGAAGGTTTTTCGAGATGTTTTATAGACTTCAGCCTTCAGCCTAAACACCTGAGTTAGTTAGGCAAAGCGTTAGGAAAGAAGCAAAGGGTAAAAGCATACCAGAGGGTAAAAAAATAGGAGAATTCAATGATTGTACCGCTCATCAAAGGATTGAGTTTAACGTTCAGGAGATTTTTTTCAAAACCAATAACTATACTCTATCCCGAAGAAAAATGGGAGTGCTATCCTCGATATAGGGGGCTTCATCAATTACAGCGTAAAGAGGATGGTAGTGCAAAATGTGTTGCATGCCAACTGTGTGCTACAGTCTGCCCTTCTGGGTGTATTAGGGTTGATGGCGCTGAGGGTCCAAACCACGAGAGGTATGTAGAGAGTTATGAGATTGATTTGACCCGATGTATCTTTTGCGGGTTTTGTGTAGAGGCCTGCCCGGTAGGGGCAATAACCATGACTTGCGAGTATGAATTGGCCAGTTATTCGCGTCAGGCAGTTCAATATAATAAGGAAATGCTTTTAAGCAAGTAGGACAAAAAGGAGTCATGTATTATGACAGTAACAGGCTTTTTCTTCTTTTCCATAGCGGCGGTAGTATTAATTTCGGCTATTCTGGTTGTCGTTTTGCGAAACCCTGTTCATAGCGCCCTGTCTTTGGTTTTGACCTTTTTCAGCCTTGCGGGTCTCTATATCCTTCTGAATGCACAATTTATTGCCGCTATCCAGGTTATAGTGTATGCAGGGGCAATAATGGTGCTCTTTTTGTTTGTGATTATGCTGCTTAATTTAGACAAGGAAAAGAGGGTGGGAGAAAAACACCCTTTGCAAAAGGCCTTTGGCATTGCTGTTGCGGTCTTCTTATTGGTTGCCATGGGTTCAATCGTAGCCGCAGGGGTTCTTTATGGAAATAAGGGGATACATACCGAGGCCAGGGTGAGCGCCATAGGAAACACAAAGGCTATAGCCAGCTTGCTCTTTACGGACTGGGTTTTGCCTTTTGAGATAGCCTCTATCTTGTTATTAGCGGCTATTGTGGGAGCTATTGTTTTGTCAAAGAAGGAGTTGTAATGATGATACCATTATCGTACTATCTTATCCTTTCTGCGGTCCTTTTTACGGTGGGAGTTATAGGTGTATTGGTCAGGAGAAATGCAATCGTTATATTTATGTCAATAGAGCTCATGTTGAATGCCGTTAACCTTTCATTTGTGGCCATCTCGAAGCACCTTGATTCTCTGGACGGACAGATATTCGTCTTCTTTGTTATGACCGTTGCTGCAGCAGAAGTCGCTGTAGGTCTGGCGATTATAATAAACCTGTTTAGAAATAAAGAAACGATAAACGTTGATGAGATAAACATTATGAAATGGTAATTACTTACTTAGAAGCCAGTAGTTACATTGGAGGAAAGATATGTTGGATTATGTCTGGTTGGTTCCCCTGTTTCCTATAATTGGCGCCATTATCAACGGAATTTTTGGCACTAAACTGAGCAAGAAGACCGTAGGTGTGGTAGCCTGTGGAGTTATAGGATTATCATTTCTTGTATCGGTTTTGGTGTTTTTCAGCCTGTTACGGCTTCCTCCGGAGAGCAGGTCTTTTGAGAAGATTATCTATACATGGATAACTGCCGGAGACCTTAAGACCACTGTTGGTTTTCTGGTGGATCCTCTTTCCATGATAATGATGCTGACGGTCTCAGGGGTCTCTTTCCTGATTCATATTTACTCTGTCGGGTACATGCATGACGATGAGGGATACAAACGTTATTTTACTTACCTGAATCTCTTTGTATTCTCTATGCTGGTGTTGGTTTGTGCCAATAACTTTTTGATGATGTTTGTAGGATGGGAAGGTGTTGGGTTGTGTTCATACCTTCTCATAGGGTTCTGGTATCAAAGAAAGGAGCCCGCAGATGCAGGCAAGAAGGCATTTGTGGTTAACAGGATAGGTGATTATGGTTTCCTTTTGGCCATGATGTTAATCTTTGTCACATTTGGGACTTTAAACTTCAAAGAGGTATTTAATGTTGCCCACCATAACTTTCAGGTTGGCAGCCTGACAATAACGGCAATAACCCTTCTGCTTTTTGTTGGGGCTACAGGGAAGTCAGCCCAGATACCACTTTACACCTGGTTACCCGATGCCATGGAAGGCCCCACCCCTGTAAGCGCTTTGATCCATGCCGCTACGATGGTTACTGCAGGAGTATATATGGTAGTCCGCTGTAATGTTTTGTTCACTCTCGCCCCTATTTCCCTCACGGTTGTAGCCATTATTGGGGTTGTAACAGCCGTATTTACAGCATCCATAGCCCTGGCTGCGAACGATATAAAGAGGGTTTTGGCCTATTCTACCATCAGTCAATTGGGATACATGTTTCTGGCGTGTGGTGTAGGGGCATTCAGTGCCGGCATCTTCCATCTCATGACCCATGCGTTCTTCAAAGCATTACTATTTCTGGGTGCCGGAAGTGTTATGCATGCCATGGCAGGGGAGCTTGACATGAGAAAGATGGGCGCATTAAAATCCCATATGCCCAAAACATACTGGACATTTCTGATAGCTACCCTGGCCATAGCCGGGATATTCCCCTTCGCCGGGTTTTTCAGCAAAGATGAGATACTGTGGAATGCCTTTCAGAAGAATACGGTTCTCTGGGCATTGGGTGCCGGCGCTGCGTTAATGACGGCTTTTTATATGTTCCGGGCTGTGTTTATGACCTTCCATGGAGAGTCAAGGGTAGATGAAGATGTGGCAAAACACCTTCACGAGTCTCCATCTATTATGACCAGTCCCCTTGTTGTCCTGGCTGTCCTGTCCGCCATCGGTGGTTTTGTGGGTATCCCCATAATAAAGGGGGCAAATGTCTTCCATGATTTCTTAGCGCCGGTTACAGGGGAACATCTGGCAGGTTCAGCAAAGGTTACACTGACCAATCTGGCTTATGCCTCAAGCACTGCCGCTTCTTCCGGGGAAGCAGTCCACCATCCTGTAGGTCTTGAGGTGTTGATGATGGTGATTAGCGGAGAAATTTAAACTCCTTTATCGGCTCATCTGTAATAAATATTTTGTTGATGAAATCTATGATTTTATGTTCGTTAACCCTATCAAGAGGGGTTCCGAAATCCTCTGGACATTCTTCGATGTCAGGGTAGTCGATGGTATGGTTAACGGCTCAGGTCATTTTGTCCAGTGGAGCAGCTCTGTTTTGAGAAGGATTCAGACAGGCTATGTTCAAAACTATGCCCTCTCTATACTGGTTGGCATAGGAGCCATTATCGGTTATTTCCTTTTCATGTAATTTCCTAAAATTGATGGACTCGTGAAAAGTCAAAATCAGGATGGCAAAGTAAAAAGCTCCAGATGCAAGGCGCACAAATCCTGAGGAGTGAGGTGTACTTAGGGGTACGCCGTAACGACGAAGGATGCAGTGCAACGCCGCAGATGGACTTTTTAGAAAGCCATCAAAGTTCAAAAAGGAGTTAGTTAATGAATCAGTTAGACTTCCCCATATTGACTCTGATCACATTCCTCCCCGCGCTTGGAGTGATTTTTATAATGCTCATGAACAAAGAGGAGACATCAACGATACGGTGGACGGCATTTATGACCACCTTCATAAACTTCCTGTTTTCTCTGCCCCTATTTTTCTACTTCAATGCCGGTTCTGCCGAGATGCAGTTTGTGGAAAAGGCTTCCTGGATAAAGGAATACGGGATAAGTTATTTTGTTGGCATAGACGGAATAAGCCTGCTTCTCATCCTCCTTGCCACCTTTTTTGCCCCTATTTGTGTAGTGGCTTGCTGGAAAGACATAAAAGACAAAGTCAAGGAATTTATGATATGTCTCCTTCTATTAGAAACAGGCATGATCGGTGTTTTTGTGTCCCTTGACCTGTTTTTGTTCTATGTATTCTGGGAGGTCATGCTCATCCCCATGTACCTTTTAATAGGAGTGTGGGGTGCCCCTGCCCGGAGAATCTATGCTGCCATAAAGTTCTTTTTGTTTACGATGTTTGGCAGCTTGTTAATGTTAGTGGCTATCCTGGTGCTATATTTTTTAAATCATAGCGTAACAGGAGAATACACCTTTAACCTCTTGAAACTGTATGAACTCTCTATACCTTTAAATATCCAGACATGGCTATTTCTGGCCTTCTTTCTGGCATTTGCCATTAAGGTTCCAATGTTTCCCTTCCATACATGGCTTCCCGATGCCCATACCGAGGCCCCAACAGTGGGCAGCGTACTTCTGGCAGCGGTGCTTTTGAAGATGGGAACCTATGGGTTTCTCAGGTTTAGTATGCCTTTATTTCCTGTAGCATCCCACGACTTTATCCCGTTGGTATCCATCCTTGCTATAATCGGGATTATCTATGGGGCTTTAGTTTCCATGGTGCAGAAGGATTTGAAGAGGCTGGTAGCCTTCTCCAGTGTGAGTCACTTGGGTTTTGTTATGCTTGGGCTGTTTGCCCTTAACATACAGGGTGTACAGGGTGGATTAATCCAGATGATAAACCATGGTCTCAGCACAGGGGCACTCTTTTTGATTGTGGGCATGATATATGAGAGGAGACATACCAGGATGATAGCAGACTTTGGAGGACTGTCCAAGGTAATGCCTGTGTTTGCAACCTTCTTTATGATCGTTACCCTTTCATCTATCGGGCTTCCTGGATTGAACGGTTTTGTGGGAGAATTCTTGATTCTCATTGGTACATTTAAATCCAACGTTGTCTATGCGGTATTTGCTGCTACCGGGGTAATCTTTGCAGCGGTTTATATGCTCTGGATGTTTCAAAGGGTTATGTTCGGAGAGGTTACCAGGAAGGAAAACAGGAACCTGAATGACCTTTCCCTCAGAGAAATAGGTGTCCTGGTGCCCATCTTGATCTTTATATTCTGGATTGGACTTTATCCAAAGACATTTTTAGGTAAGACCGAGGCGTCTGTCCAGCATTTTTTGAATGAGTTTAACAAGAAGTATGAGGCGAGTATCCAGAAAAAAGACAACGTCCATGCTGTAATTAAGAGTGAAGAGTTGATTGTAAAGAAGTAACGAGTATATCAATCGGGGGAGATTCCTATGGATTTGGTTATTCCTAATATAGACGTGGCGGGTTTGGGGCCGGAGCTTATACTGAGTATTGCTGCTATGTTTGTTTTGCTGGTCAGTGTATTTTTACCAAAGGGGAGAAAAGACCCTGCTGCTTATCTCAGTTTATTGGGCATTTTCTTTGCTTTTGTAAGCTCGATATTCCTGTGGGGAAACCCGAGATACGCCTTCAATAACATGATATTGGTAGACAATTTTGCCCTTTTTTTCAATTCGATCTTTCTTATAGCGGCAGGCCTCTCGATCTTGATGTCTGTAAATTATCTGAAAGAAGAGGAGATGAGTCACGGAGAGTTTTATGCCCTGATACTTTTTGCTACTGTAGGTATGATGTTTATGGCCGCAGGTTCTAACCTTATAACGATTTTCTTAGGTCTGGAAACGATGTCCATATCCATTTACGTTCTTGCAGGTTTCTTTCGAGGGAGTAACAAATCCAACGAATCGGCATTGAAGTACCTGCTGCTTGGCGCCTTTTCTTCTGCCTTCTTGTTGTACGGTATAGCAATGATGTATGGCGCTACAGGGACAACGGATCTCAAGGGTATATCAGAATACCTGTCCAATGCCGCTTACCTGAAAGATCCGATGCTCTTGGCTGGAATGGGGCTTTTGCTTGTTGGGTTCGGTTTTAAGATAGCATCTGTACCATTTCATATGTGGACCCCTGATGTCTATGAAGGGGCACCTACTTCTATTACAGCCTTTATGTCTGTTGGGGTTAAGGCAGCGGCATTTGCAGCTTTTGTAAGAGTGTTCCTCTATTCTCTCTGGGATCTTCAGCCTGATTGGAACCATGTCTTGTGGATATTGGCTGTCCTCACCATGACATTGGGAAACGTAGTTGCCATTTCTCAGAACAACATAAAGAGAATGCTGGCATATTCCAGTATCGCCCATGCAGGGTATATAATGATTGGAATGGTGGCCTCAAGTGAGTTGGGGACATCCGGCATACTGTTCTATATGTTAGCGTACGCCTTTATGAATCTGGGGGCTTTCGGTGTTATTATCCTTTATGGTCGCAAAGGTGAGGAAAACCTGGACATCAATGATTACTCAGGCATGGGTTTTAAATACCCGGGGCTTGCTTTATTGATGACTGTCTTTATGTTCTCTTTAGCCGGTATTCCCCCTACAGCAGGATTTGTTGGTAAGTTCTACATATTCAGTGCAGCTATAAAGTCAGGGTATATCTGGCTCGCTATCATTGGTGTTATGAATAGCTTGATATCTGTTTATT
>WOUX01000014.1 GCA_009773075.1 bacterium
GTAGCATCTCTGTCCGTCTCATCCGTCACCTCCATCGGTGACTATAACAAACCGGACAGATTGTGTGCTACAAACCGGACATATCACGTGTTACTGACATTTTTTATAATAAAAGTATTCTACATAAGAATTCTGTGATAAAATAATGACCTTTTTGCCTTCAAAAGAAGGAGTAATATGATTGCTATGCAAGCCGCGGGAAGAGAGAGTTAGTGTAGATATGCCTGAGAAGATGAAAGACAAAACAGGAAATGTCCTACACGGTGTAAGCCTTCTTACTGACCACGATGTTTATCTCTTTAAAGAAGGAAACCATTTTAAACTCTACGATAAACTCGGCTCTCATCCAATGACCATCGATGGAAGAAATAATGGATGGAAGCCGGATGTGCATCCTTTGAAGGTAAGAGAGGATGAATCGGGCATATGGGAAGCTTTTGTCCCTGGCGTTGAAAAGGGGACTCCTTACAAATATCACATTGCCTCCAGATACAATAACTACAGGGTTGACAAAGGTGACCCCCTTGCTTTTTATTGGGAAACCCCTCCCAGGACGGCTTCAGTTGCATGGGATCTGAGTTATGAATGGGGAGATGACGAATGGATGAAAGACAGGCATAAATTCAATGCCTCTGATGCCCCCTTTGCCATATACGAAGTACATCTTGGTTCGTGGAAAAGATGCCCTGAAGAAGGAAACAGGTTTCTCACCTATATAGAAATAGCCCATTCTTTAACAGAATACGTTAAGGAGATAGGGTTTACCCACGTTGAATTATTACCGGTTATGGAGCACCCCTTCTATGGATCATGGGGGTATCAAACTGTAGGATATTTCGCACCAACAAGCCGATATGGAACTCCCCAGGATTTTATGTATCTAATAGATTATCTCCATAAAAATGGGATTGGAGTCATACTGGACTGGGTCCCTTCCCATTTTCCAACGGATGAACACGGGCTTGCCTATTTTGACGGAACCCACCTTTATGAACATGCAGACCGAAGAAAGGGATACCATCCCGATTGGGATACATATATTTTTAATCTAGGAAGGAATGAAGTCAAGGAATTCCTTATCAGCAGTGGTCACTTCTGGCTGGACAAATACCATGTTGACGGTTTCAGGGTAGATGCCGTAGCGTCAATGCTGTACCTTGACTATGGAAGAAATGATGGAGAGTGGATACCTAACAAGTATGGGGGAAATGAGAGTATCAAGGCTATAACCTTCCTAAAGAGGTTCAACGAAGCGGTCTACAGGGATTTCCCCGATGTCCAGACAATAGCGGAAGAATCTACGGCATGGCCAATGGTTTCTCAACCCACGTATGTGGGAGGTCTTGGTTTTGGAATGAAATGGAATATGGGATGGATGCATGATACCCTGGATTATTTTTCCAAAGACCCCCTTTACAGAAAGTACCATCACAATCAGCTTACCTTCAGTATATGGTATGCATTTTCGGAAAATTTTCTCCTTCCCCTCTCACATGATGAAGTTGTCCATGGAAAGGGAGCCCTTGTTGGAAAGATGCCTGGAAATGAAGAACAAAAGTCAGCAAACCTTCGGCTCTTGTTAGGATACATGTACAGCCACCCAGGAAAGAAACTGCTCTTCATGGGAGGAGAATTTGGCCAGTGGAGAGAGTGGAATCATGACGAGAGTTTAGAATGGCATGCCCTTCAATATCCCTCTCATCAGGGAATACAGAGGTGGGTTAAAGACCTGAACCTCTTTTACAGAAACGAACCTGCTATGTATGAACTGGATTTTGCGATGGAGGGTTTTGAGTGGATAGATTTTCACGACTGGGAGCATGGCATCATAAGCTTTATAAGAAAGGGCAAAAATACCGATGACATCATCCTTGTTATCTATAACTTAACGCCTATCCCACGATATAACTATAGAGTTGGAGTCCCTCGTAGTGGTTTCTGGAAAGAGGTCATTAATAGTGATTCAGAAGTATACGGCGGAAGTGGGCATGGTAACCTCGGCGGTGTTGAAGCCACTCCGGTACCAGCCCATGGAAGAGATTATTCCATTTCTCTAACCTTACCTCCTTTGGGGGTTCTGTTTTTCAAGAGTGAGACATAAATTTCGAGGGCAGAGTGTTGTTATGTACGGTTCTTTCTCAGAGAGACCTTTGAAAAATTTTTCTAATCATACAAGTTTACGCTTATTGGGATGGGCAAAATGCTAAGATCATATCTGGAAAAAATATTTGAGGTTGCTAATCGTGGAGATGCCAGGGAAGAAAGTTATTACTCTATTCTTGAAGGATTGTTAAAGGAATATACAGAATCAATTGACAAAAGAGGTATTTACACAACCACGCTGCCAAAGAAAACCGAAGCCGGCAATCCCGATTTTAGAATATGGGATGGTAAACAACATATCGTTGGATATGTTGAAGCCAAGGCGCCAGAAGTTGACAATTTAGATTCGATAGAAGATTCAGAGCAATTGAAGCGCTATCGGCGTACATTCCCGAACCTGATACTAACCAACTTTTTTGAATTCAGACTTTATCGCAATGGCACTTTGATAGATAAGGTTCTTGTCGGCAGACCTTTTGTTGTTCATAAACTTAAAACCATTCCGCCAGTCGAAAAAAAAGCAGATTTTCTTAAACTGCTTGAGAGATTCTTTTCCTTCTCTCTACCAAGAGTCTATGATGCCGAAACCCTGGCAATAGAATTAGCAAAGAGAACACGCTTTTTGAAGGATGAGGTCGTCACACAGGAGTTAAAGGAAGAAGAAAGCATAGGAAAAGGATTTATCTCAGGTTTTTATGAGGCATTCAGAAAATATCTCATAAGCGGTCTTTCAAGAGAAGAGTTCGCCAACCTGTATTCACAGACCGTCACCTACGGACTTTTTGCTGCCCGTACCCGATCAGAAAACGGCTTTAATAGAAAACTTGCATACGATAACATTCCACACACCATCGGACTTTTACGAGATGTATTCAAGTTCATTTCCCTTGGAGACCTACCCAAGCAGATGGAATGGGTTATTGACGACATTTCAGAAGTTTTAGCAGTTACTGATGTAAAAAATATCCTTCACCAATATTTTCACGAGGGCAAGGGCAAAGACCCTATCGTCCATTTTTACGAGACCTTTTTGGCCAAATACGACCCGCAAACGAGAGAAAAGAGAGGCGTCTATTACACTCCAGAATCCGTGGTTTCCTATATTGTCCGTTCTCTGGATCATATTTTGAAAGAACATTTTAATAGAGCAGATGGATTTGCAAGCGACTCGGTTACCGTTTTAGACCCTGCGGCAGGGACACTTACGTTTTTAGCTGAAGCAGCCAAATTAGCCGTAGAGGAATTTGTCTCCAGATATGGCGAAGGGGGAAAAGAAAATTTCATTAAGGAGCATATCCTTAAAAATTTCTACGCGTTTGAACTGATGATGGCACCGTACACAGTAGGTCATTTGAAGATGTCTTTTCTCTTGGAAGAATTGGGCTATAGTCTCCAGGATGATGATAGATTTAAACTTTACCTCACCAATACTTTGGAGATGGAAGAACTTGCCCAAACCGAACTTCCTGGTATGGTTTCGCTTTCTGAAGAATCGCATTTAGCAGGCAAGGTCAAAAAAGAGCAGCCTGTTTTGGTGATACTAGGCAATCCACCATATTCGGGAGTATCCGCAAACAGGGGAAAATGGATAGATGATTTGCTGAAAAAAGGTTATACCCGCTCTGATGGCTATAAAGATAATGGTTATTATCAAATAGACAGGAAACCTCTTGGAGAAAGAAATCCTAAGTGGTTGCAGGATGATTATGTGAAGTTCGTTCGTTTTGCCCAATGGAAGATTGATCAGGCAGGCGAAGGAGTTTTGGGATTTATCACCAATCATGGCTACCTTGACAATCCAACTTTCAGAGGTATGCGGCAATCCCTGTTGAACAGCTTTAATGAAATTTATATTCTAGACTTACACGGTAACAGCCTGAAAAAAGAGAAATGCCCTGACGGCTCCAAAGATGAAAATGTATTCGATATTCAGCAGGGAGTAGCCATCTCACTATTCATAAAGAAAAAAGGCAAGAAGAAAGATTGCAACGTCTATCATTCAGAGATTTGGGGATTGAGAGAAGAAAAAAAATATGATTGGCTTTTGAAGAATGATATAAAAACGACAAATTGGCGAAAGCTATCTCCGAAGTCTGAATTTTATCTTCTTATTCCGAGAGAAGAAAAACTTTTAAAACTATATGATAAGCACCCTAAAATAACAGAGGTGTTTCCTCTTAACGGTGTCGGAATGACAACAGCAAGAGATAGCTTTGTCATAGATAGAGAAAAAAACATGCTGTTGAATAGAATACGTCTTTTCAAAAATAGTAAATATTCTGATGATGATCTTCATAAATTTTTTCAAATAAATAGAAAGAAAGGATGGAGCATTAGAAAAGCCTGGAATATGCTTCAATTTATCTCTGATTCTGATCTAAACGAATTCATTCAACCGGTTCTATATCGCCCCTTTGATGTTCAGTGGATTTTTTATCATGATGCAGTAGTATGGAGGACAGTAAAGAGAGTCATGCGCCATATGATGGAGGAGAATTTGGGGTTGATTACGAGAAGGCAAATGTTACCCGGTCGCCCTTGCAATTATGTTTTTGTATCTAATCTTATAATTTCAGACGGAGTAATTCGCTCTGATAATAAAGGTGGAGAATCATTATTCCCTCTCTACCTCTACTCCGACACAGACAAAAAGGAGACAGGCAACCCAAATAAGAAGAGATCTTTAGGGAGCACTATGATGCTCTTTGAACCAAAGACAGAATATACCATAAAGAAGCCGAACCTTTCCCCGCAATTAGTTGAACGGTTGACAGGCCAATATAAGAAGACGCCGTCACCAGAAGAGATTTTCTATTACATCTACTCTGTCCTCTATTCCAATATCTACCGAACAAAATACGCTGAGTTCCTGAAGATGGATTTCCCGAAAATTCCTTTTACGAAAGATTACAAACTGTTTAGCAAAATGGCTGGATATGGGAAAAGGCTCGTTGATTTGCATCTGCTTAAATCGGCAGAACTTGACTCACCTGTTGCTAAGTTTCAGGGTTATGGCGATGAGAGAGTTGAAAAATTGAGATATGATGGGGAAGAAAAGTGTGTTTATGTTAATCGTAGTCGGTATTTTGAGGGAATTACAAAAGAAGTCTGGGAGTATCAAATCGGGGGCTATCAGGTTTGCAGCAAATGGCTAAAAGATAGAAAAGGGAGAAGGTTGTTCCTTGATGATATAAAACATTACTGCAAGATTGTTACTTCCCTTCAAAAGACAATTGAAATTCAGAAAGTGATTGATGATATTTATCCAGAAGCGGAGAAGGAGACCATAGAGTTTGAAAATAAGTAAAAAAATCATATCGTATGAGTCGTATGAGCAAAATCGGCACGGCACAGCGTATAACACAGCATAAAAGGTTCGTGCCTTACAGCGCTTACCCAAATTTTTGCCTCGCAAAGACTTCTTTTATGCTGAAAACGTTATCTGCTCAGTGCGGGCAGGGGAGACCATTTTTAAAAAACTATTTATGTTATGAGGAGTTAATAAAATGGAGATTGCTAATAGAATAATAGTTGATGAGAAGACTAGATTTGGGAAGCCCGTTATAAAAGGTTCACGGGTTCCGGTGGATTTAATTATTGGAAAATTGGCTGGTGGCATGACCTATGATGAAGTTATGTCTGAATACGACTTAACGAAAGAAGATATTTTAGCTGCATTGGATTATGCTGCAAAACACCTTTCAGATGAAGAAATCAGGGCTATAGCTTAAGATGATTAAATTTGTAATTGATGAAGACATGCCAAGATCAACAGCAAGGGTTTTAAAAGCCAATGGTTTTGACTCCTTAGATGTACGGGATTATGGTTTGAGAGGTAAAGATGACGAAGAGGTATTTGAATTTGCTCAAAGAAATAATGCCATACTATTGACTGGCGATTGGGGATTTGGAAACCTCTTACATTTCCCAATAGGGAGTCATTTAGGGATTGTCATTGCTCATTTCCCTCACGAAATATCCTCTGCTGAATTGAATAATCAGATACTCAAAGCTTTTAGGAACCTCACAGAAGGTGATTTTAAAGGCAATCTCATTATTCTTGAACCAGGCAAACTAAGAATTAGAAGGAAACCATAATTAGTAAGGAGTATCCCTATAATGGATAAGTATATATGCATCCATGGACATTTTTACCAGCCACCAAGGGAGAACCCCTGGCTTGAAGAGGTAGAATTTCAAGATGGGGCTTATCCTTATCATGACTGGAATGATAAGATAACCGCCCAGTGTTACAAACCTAATGGAGCTTCCCGCATACTTGATAAGGATGAAAGGATTGTTGATATAGTAAACAACTATTCAAAGATCAGCTTTAACGTGGGGCCGACCCTTGCTTCCTGGATGGAAAGAAACAAACCCGAAGTCTACAAGGCTATCCTTGAAGCTGATAGATTGAGTATAAAACGGTTCTCCGGGCATGGTTCGGCAATAGCCCAGGTATACAACCATATGATTACACCCCTCGCAAACAAAAGGGACAAATACACCCAGGCATTATGGGGGATAAAAGACTTTCAGAAGAGGTTTGGAAGATTCCCTGAAGGAATGTGGCTTCCCGAAACTGCCGTTGATATAGAGACCCTTGAAGTACTGGCAGAGCTTGAGATAAAGTTCACCATCCTCTCTCAAATACAGGCAAAGAGGGTAAAGAAAAAAACAGGGGAAGAATGGGAAGATGCGAGGGGAGGAAAAGTTGATCCGACAATGCCTTATCTCTGCACCCTTCCATCAGGAAGGACTATAAACCTGTTTTTCTACGATGGTCCTATCTCTCGGGACATTGCCTTTGGAGATTTGTTGAACAGTGGAGAGGCCTTTGCCAGGAGGCTGCTCTCTGCATTTAATGATCAAAGGGGCGGGGCACAGCTTGTCCACATTGCAACGGATGGGGAGTCGTATGGCCACCACCACCGCTTCGGGGATATGGCTTTGGCTTACTGCCTCTATCTTATTGAGTCAAATAATCTTGCAAAGATAACCAATTATGGAGAGTACCTCGAAAAACACCCTCCAACCTACGTTGCTGAAATCTTAGAAAACTCATCCTGGAGTTGCTGTCACGGAATAGAAAGGTGGAGAGACAATTGCGGCTGTAACACAGGGTTGAACAAAAAATGGACACAGGCATGGAGAAAACCTCTAAGAGCGGCTATGGACCTGCTGAGAGATAGACTCGTACCGCTCTATAATGAAGAGGCATCAAGGTATTTAAGTGACCCGTGGAAAGCAAGGGACGACTACATTGGGGTTATACTGGACAGATCACGGAAGAACACAGAAGGGTTTATCAAAAAACATTCTGTTAAAGCCCTTTCAACCGAAGAAAACATAAGAGTCTTAAAGCTTATGGAGGTGCAGAGAAATGCCATGCTCATGTTTACGAGTTGCGGCTGGTTTTTCGACGAGATATCCGGAATCGAGGCTATCCAGATCATGCAATATGCAGCCAGAGCTATCCAGCTTACAGAGGAACTATTTGACGTATCCCTTGAAGAAGATTACCTTTCAACCCTTGAAAAGGCTCCTACTAATATACCGAAACTGGTAAATGGCAGAAGTATCTATGAAACCCTTGTCAAACCTGCAATGCTTGACCTCATGAGGGTTGGTGCCCATTATGCCATATCATCCATCTTCGATGGACATTCTGAAAGCACTGCCATATACTGTTATACCGTCACTAGAGAGACATACAACCTGAGTGAGGCAGGGAGGTTAAGACTTGCTGCAGGAAGGGTCAAGGTAGCGTCGGACATAACATGGGATCAAGAATATGTATGCTTTGCCGTGCTTCACCTGGGAGAGCATAATATCATCGGAGGGATTAGGATTAATGTTAACGATGAAGCCTTCTCAATGATGTACAGGGAATTAACAGAGGTTTTTGACAGAGGAGATATCTCCAAGGTCATAAGGGCTATGGATAAATACTTTGGTGCAAACAACTATTCTCTTTGGCATCTCTTTAAGGATGAACAGAGAAAGGTCTTAAATCACATCCTTCGTTCAACACTAGATGAGGCAGAGGCTTCGTTCCGTCAGATATACGAGGATAACTACGGCATCATGAACTTCTTACATGAAGTCTCTTACCCCCTTCCAAGCCCACTTCTTGCGGCCACCGAGGTCATCCTGAATACTGACATAAGGAAAGTTCTTGAAGAAGAAAAACCAGATTTAGACAAACTGAAACAACTGATAAGCGCGGTAAAGAGATGGACTGTGAATATTGACAAACCAACCTTGAGTTTTGCTGCAAACTCTATGATCAATACCCTCAGCGAAAAGTTAAACTTGAATAGTAATGATCTGTCAATAATTGAAACCCTTGAGCATACTATAAGGCTGTTGAGGTTATTAGCACTGGAGTTAGACCTGTCGAATTCCCAGAATATCTACTTTTGCATAGGACAGACGATCCTTTCTGATAAGGTGAAAGAGAGAGAAGAAAGCAAAGATGAAAAGGCAGGAGAGTGGCTGGATGCTTTTTATAAATTGGGGCATCAGCTACATGTTAAGGTCTTATGATGAGGAGTCAGAAGACAGGAGTCAGAATGGAAATAAGTAGGGGATTTGGGGTCTAACCCCTGTGAACTATTACAAAAAGAGGAGGAAGAATGAAGAGAAGAGGAAGCGGTATACTTCTCCATATATCATCCCTGCCTTCATCATTCGGCATTGGAGATTTGGGGCCATGGGCTTACCGTTTTGCGGATTTTCTTGTTGAAACCAAGCAGGGTTTCTGGCAAATCCTTCCCTTAAACCCTGCCGAACCGTCTTATGCCAACTCCCCATACCACTCTATATCTGTCTTTGCCGGCAATCCACTGCTAATAAGCCCAGAGCTTCTGATCGGTGACGGCTTTCTTGCCAGAGAAGATGTTGAGCCATCACCCAATTTCCCCGAGGAACGGGTAAATTATGAAGAGGTTGTTGCTTACAAAAAAAGGCTCTTTTCTCTGGCATACGAGCGTTTCAAAAAAGGGGAGAACAATCATGAATATGAAAGGTTTTGTCAGGACAATTCCCATTGGCTCACAGACTTTGCCCTTTTTCTCACCCTCAAATCCCATTTCAATGGAAAGATGTGGAATGAATGGCCTTCTGAAATACGGGACAGGAAAAGAGAAGCTCTGCAACCGTTTAAAGAAAAGCTTTTGGATAAAATGGAGTTTCATAAGTTTCTTCAGTACATCTTCTTCAAACAGTGGTTCTCACTTAAGCTCTATTGCAATCAGAAGGGCATTCATATCATAGGGGACATCCCCTTTTACGTGGAATACGATAGCGTGGAGCTCTGGACTAATCCAGATATATTCAAGCTCGATGGAGAAAAAAGGCCTTATGCTGTTGCAGGTGTTCCGCCCGATTACTTCAGTGAGACGGGACAGCTATGGGGCAATCCTGTTTATCGGTGGGACGTTTTGAGGGAGAGGGATTATAACTGGTGGGTTCAAAGGATAGGACATAACTTAAGACTCTTTGATCTGGTAAGGATTGATCATTTCCGTGGTTTTGTGGGGTACTGGGAAGTTCCAGCAGGCGAAAGCACCGCAATGAACGGAAGGTGGGTTGAAGCACCCGCACAAAACCTATTCAATACACTGCTCAGGAAATTTCCCTATCTGCCCATGATAGCAGAAGACCTGGGGTTCATCACCCCTGATGTACGGGAAATAATCAACCGTTTTGACTTTCTGAGCATGAAAGTGCTTCTTTTTGCCTTTGGTAATGATCTTCCTACCAATCCCTATATACCTCATAATATCGTGAAAAACTGTGTTATATACACAGGGACCCACGACAACAATACGGTGAGGGGATGGTTTGAAAAAGAGGCAACATCGGAGGACAAGAGGAGACTATTTCAGTATCTGGGACATGAGGTGTCAGCAGAGGATATTCACTGGGAAATGATCCGGCTTGCCATGATGTCAGTCGCAAACATGACCATATTCCCAATGCAGGATATCTTGGGTCTAGGGGAGACGTCCAGGATGAATCGACCGGCAACAACACGGGATAACTGGATATGGCGGCTTATGTCTGAACAGTTGACACCGGGACTTGCTGCAAAACTCTTGGAGATAACCGAAATTTATGGAAGGACATAAATAGGAGGAGACACCTGATGCACTATGACACAGCCCTTAGGGGCTACACGTCGAAGCGAATCGAGGAGATTGAATCCGCAGATATCCTGATAGGGATCCCCTGCTACAACAACGAGAGAACCATCGCCCATGTGATCCAGATGGTCAGCCATGGTCTGGCCAAGCACTACAATGAACGAAGGAGCGTAATCTTCATTGCCGATGGGGGCTCCACAGACGATACCAGGGAGGCAGCCAAGGAGTTTGAGATCAAA